>NZ_JBEYTW010000146.1:0-16616 GCF_040643275.1 Spirillospora sp. NPDC047418 | reverse complement strand
CCCCGCCCGCCCCCCCCCCGGGGGGCCCCCCCCCCCCCCCTGCCGGGAACGTCAGCGGCGGCCGCCGCCTCCCGGCGCGTCCGCCGCCGCTATCGCGGCGCGGCCGGCCTCCAGCCGGGCGACCGGGATGCGGAACGGCGAGCAGGACACGTAGTCCAGGCCGACCTCGTGGCAGAAGTGCACCGACTCGGGGTCGCCGCCGTGCTCGCCGCAGATGCCGAGCTTGATGCCGGGCCGCGCCCTGCGGCCCTCCTCGGCGGCGATGCGGACGAGCCGCCCGACGCCCTCCCGGTCCAGCGTCTCGAACGGCGACACCCCGAAGATCCCGAGTTCGAGGTAGCGGGAGAAGAACGCCGCCTCGACGTCGTCGCGGGAGAAGCCCCACGTCGTCTGGGTGAGGTCGTTGGTGCCGAAGGAGAAGAACTCGGCCGCCTCGGCGATCTGCCCGGCGGTCAGCGCCGCCCTGGGCAGCTCGATCATGGTGCCGATCAGCGCCGGGACGTCGACGCCGGTGCTCTCCCCGACCCCGTCCAGGATGCCGCGCGCCTCGTCGCGGACGGCCTCCAGCTCCTGCACGGCGCCGACGAGCGGGATCATGATCTCCGGGCGCGGGTCGCCGCCCGCCCGGCTGCGCGCCGCGGCGGCCTCGGCGATCGCGCGCACCTGCATGGCGAACAGGCCGGGAATCACCAAACCGAGCCGCACGCCGCGCAGTCCGAGCATAGGGTTCTGCTCGTGCAGCCGGTTGACCGCCTCGAGCAGCCTCCGGTCCTTGGCGTCGACGCCGTCGCCCGCCAGCGCGACCTTGACCGACAGCTCGGTGAGGTCGGGCAGGAACTCGTGCAGCGGCGGGTCGATGAGGCGGATCGTGACGGGCAGCCCGTCCATGGCCTCGAAGATGCCCTCGAAGTCGCTGCGCTGCAGCGGCTCCAGGGCGTCCAGCGCGGCCTGCCGCCGCTCGTCGTCCTCGGCGAGGACGAGCTCCTCGATGAGCTGCCGCCGGTCGCCGAGGAACATGTGCTCGGTGCGGCACAGCCCGATGCCGGCGGCGCCGAACCGGCGGGCGCGCGCGGAGTCCTCCGGGTTGTCGGAGTTCGCCCGGACCTTCAGCGCGGCGCGCGCGTCGGCGTGCCTCATGACGCGGTCGACGGCCGTGACGAGGTCGTCGCCCTCCCCCGGGGCCAGCTCGCCCTCGAAGTACCGGACGACGGGCGAGTCCTCGACGGGTACCTCGCCGAGGTAGACGTCGCCGGACGACCCGTCGATCGAGATGACGTCGCCCTCGCCCACGGTCACGCCGCCGGGGGCGGTGAAGTGCCCGTTCTTGACGTCGACGTCCAGTTCCTCGGCGCCGCAGACGCAGGTCTTGCCCATGCCGCGCGCGACGACGGCGGCGTGCGAGGTCTTGCCGCCGCGCGAGGTCAGCACGCCCTTCGCCGCGACCATGCCGGCGAGGTCGTCGGGGTTGGTCTCGCGGCGGACGAGGATGACGTCCTCGCCCCGCTCGTTCAGCTCCACCGCGCGGGCGGAGCTGAACACGGCCTTGCCGACGGCCGCGCCCGGCGAGGCGTTCATGCCCCGGGTGAGCTTGCGGACGCCGTCCACCCTGCTCGCGAAGCGGGGGAACATCAGCTGCGCGAGCTGGTCGCCGGTGACGCGGCGGGCGGCCTCGTCCACGTCGATGAGCCCCTGGTCGAGCAGCTGGCAGGCGATGCGGAACGCCGCGGCGGCGGTCCGCTTGCCCACCCGGGTCTGCAGCATCCACAGCTTCCCGCACTCGATCGTGAACTCGATGTCGCACATGTCGCGGTAGTGGTTCTCCAGCGTCTCCATGATCTCAAGGAGCCGGTCGTAGGACGCCTTGTCGATGCCCTCCAGGTCCTTCAGCGGCACCGTGTTGCGGATGCCGGCGACGACGTCCTCGCCCTGCGCGTTCTGCAGGTAGTCGCCGTAGATCCCCTGCTGGCCGGACGCGGGGTCGCGGGTGAACGCGACGCCGGTCCCGGAGTCCTGGCCCATGTTGCCGAACACCATCGAGCAGATGTTGACGGCGGTACCGAGGTCGACCGGGATGCGCTCCTGCCGCCGGTACAGGATCGCGCGGTCGGCGTTCCACGAGTCGAACACCGCGTTGACGGCGAGGTCCATCTGCTCGCGCGGGTCGGTCGGGAAGTCCCGGCCGGTCTGCTCCCGCACGATGCCCTTGAACCGGTCGACGAGCTCCTTGAAGTCGGCGGCGACGAGGTCGGCGTCGTGGTCGCTGCCGCGGGCGCGCTTGACCTCCTCGACGGCGTCCTCGAACAGGTCGCCGTCGATGCCGAGGACGGTCTTGCCGAACATCTGGATCAGCCGCCGGTAGGAGTCCCACGCGAACCGCTCGCGCTCGGCGTCCGTGCCCGCCACCTGCGCGGCGAGGCCGTGCACGGACTCGTCGTTCAGGCCGACGTTGAGGACGGTCTCCATCATTCCCGGCATGCTGAACTTGGCGCCGGACCGCACGCTCACCAGCAGCGGGTCGTCGCTCTGGCCCAGCTTCTTGCCCATCGCGGACTCGAGGTCGGCGAGATGCGCGTTCACCTCGTCGGCCAGCCCCTCGGGCAGGTTCCCGTGCTCGAGGTAGTGCCGGCAGGCCTCGGTGGTGATCGTGAACCCGGGGGGCACGGGCAGTCCGAGGTTGGTCATCTCGGCCAGGTTGGCGCCCTTGCCGCCCAGCAGATCCTTGAGGTCCTTGTTTCCCTCAGTGAAGTCGTACACGAACTTCGGCACGGGGAGCTCCTTCTCGCTCCGGTTCCACCCAGTGACAGTCCCGTCCCGCCCGCACCGAGGGCGCGCTGCATCGCGTTCCCCCAGGCAGAAGCGGGTCCGCTGCACTGTTTGCCGGGACTGTACCCGCGCCGCGCGCGGTTGCTCGGCGCCCGGTGCGCCGGAAGGAGTTTTCCCAGCTCAGACCGCAGATAATGGTCTATTCCACTGGGGAGACCGACGCCACACCGCGCCCCGACCCCGGCCGGGGACGCGGTCGCGCGCCCTTGGCGCGCCCACTGCCGGGAAGAGGGGATGATGGAGATCAAGGAGGTGGCGTTGTGAGGCCGAAGGTCGCCGGCGGCCGCGCGGGGGATCCGTTCGCCCCGATAGCCGATTTCGGGTTCCTGTCCGACTGCGAGACGACCGCGCTGGTCGCGCCGAGCGGCAACATCGAGTGGATGTGCCTGCCGAAGATGGACTCGCCGAGCGTGTTCGGGTCCATCCTGGACCGCGACGCGGGGTACTTCCGGGTCGGCCCGGCGGGCGTGGAGGTGCCCGCGGCGCAGCGCTACATCCCCGGCACCATGGTGATGGAGACCACCTGGTGGGTGCACGGGGGCTGGCTCGTCGTGACGGACGCGCTGCTGATGGGCCCGTGGCACCACGAGACGGAGCGGTCCCACACGCACCGCAGGGCGCCGACGGACTACGACGCCGACCACGTCCTGCTGCGGATGGTGCAGTGCGTGAACGGGCAGGTCCAGGTCCGGCTCGACTGCATGCCGGTGTTCGACTACGGCCAGACGCCGGCGCGCTGGGAGCACACCGGCGCCGGCTACCACGAGGCCGTCGCGCGCGGCAACGGCGTCGGGCTGCGGCTCAGCACCGACATGAACGTCGGGTTCGAGGGGTCGCTCGCCACGTCCCGGACGCTGCTGAAGCAGGGCGAGTCGCGGTTCGTGGCGCTGTCGTGGAGCGAGCACGCGGCGCCGTCGTCGTGGGAGGAGGCGCAGGAGCGGCTCCGCTGGACCGTCCACCACTGGCAGCACTGGCTCGACCGGGGCCGCTTCCCCGACCATCCGTGGCGCAGCCACCTGCAGCGCAGCGCGCTCACGCTGAAGGGCCTGACGTTCGCGCCGTCGGGCGCGGTCGCGGCGGCGGCGACGACGTCGCTGCCGGAGGCGCCGGGCGGCGACCGCAACTGGGACTACCGCTACACCTGGATACGCGACTCCACGATGGCGCTGTGGGCGTTCTACACGCTCGGCTACGACTGGGAGGCCAACGACTTCTTCTACTTCATCACCGACGTCGCCGAGGCGGCCGAGGGCAAACTGCAGATCATGTACGGGCTGGACGGGCGGGAGGAACTGCCCGAGTCGACGCTGGAGCACCTCACCGGCTACGACAACGCCCGTCCGGTGCGCATCGGCAACGAGGCGTACATGCAGGCGCAGCACGACGTGTGGGGCGCGATCATCGGCTCCATCTACCTGTTCGTGCGCAAGCGGGACCGGCTCGACGACCGGCTCTGGAAGATCATCATCAAGCAGGTGGAGGACGCGCTCGCCAACTGGCGCACCCCCGACTGCGGGATGTGGGAGGTGCGCGGCGAGCCGCAGCACTTCACCTCGTCCAAGATCTTCTGCTGGGTGGCGGCGGACCGCGGCGCCCGGCTCGCCCGCGTCCGCGGCGACCAGGACCGGGCGCGCCGCTGGCAGGCCGCCGCCGACGAGATCCACGCGGACGTGCTCGCGAATGCGCTGGACGAGCGGGGCGTGTTCACCGCCCACTACGGCGCGTCGGCGCTGGACGCCTCGGCGCTGCTGATCCCGCTGCTCGGCTTCCTGCCCGCCGACGACAAGCGGGTGCGCGAGACCGTCCTGGCCATCGCCGACGAGCTGTCGGAGGACGACCTCGTCCTGCGCTACCGGGCCACCGAGACCGACGACGGGTTCGAGTCCGACGAGGGCACGTTCACGATCTGCTCGTTCTGGCTGGTCAGCACGCTGGTGATGATCGGCGAGCTGGAGCGGGCGCGGGCGCTGTGCGAGAAGCTGCTGTCGTATGCGAGCCCGCTGCAGCTGTACGCCGAGGAGATCGACCCGCACACCGGCCGGCACCTCGGCAACTTCCCGCAGGCGTTCACCCACCTGGCGCTGATCAACGCGGTGATGCAGGTGATCAACGCGGAGAACGACGAGCCGCACTCGCCGCTCGCCTGATCCCCGGCGGGCACCCGCGCGGATGGCCGGGCCGGCCGGCCCGGCCATCCGGAGGCTTGATCACAAGTTGGCCGACATCTGCCGGAATTGACCCATTTGTCGGACGGTCCGGTTACCGTTCCGCCGTGACCCTGCCACCGCCCGCTGACGACCTCCCGAACGAGCCCGCATCCGCGTCCCCCTGGGCCCCGCCCGACGCCCCCGCGCCCGGCACTCCCGCGCCCGGTGCTCCCCCGGCCGACGCTCCCCCTCCCGGCGCGGTCGACCCGGCCGTGCCCGCTGCCGCACCGTACCCGGGCCCGCCTCCGCCGCCGTCCATGGCGGCAGCGCCCTACGAGCCCGTCCAGCAGCCGACGAACCAGTTCGCGTTATTCGCCCTGGTGACCGGTCTGGTCGGGCTGGTCCCCCTCGCGATCGGCTTCGCCGTCACCGCCCTGGTCCAGGCGGGGCGCCGGGGCGAGAAGGGCCACGGCCTCGCCATCGGCGGCCTGGCCATGTCCGTCATCTGGGTGCTCGCCGGCGTGGTCGCACTCGCCGTGACCTCGGCCCTCCCGGCGGACGAGGACCGCGCCGGCGAGCGCCGCGGCGGCGTCACGCCCATCACCGGCCTCGACATCGGCGACTGCTTCACCGCCTTCGCCGACGACGGCTCCGGCGGCTACCAGGCGAAGGAACTGCCCTGCGCGCAGCCGCACAAGGGAGAGGTCGTCGCACGCGCCGAAGCGCCCTCGAGCGTCCTGCTGTCGCGCGACTCGATGACCCGGTGGGCCGAGAGCCTGTGCCAGAAGAAGACCCAGTACCTGATGCGCAGCCGGTACCGCCAAGACCTCGCGCCCTACTACGACTGGTCCGGCGGCGAACCCTTCGACGACGAGGACCCGGCGGTGACGTGCGTCGTCCGGTACAAGGGCACAGCACCTCTCACCACGCCGCTCGCGGCCACCGTGGACACGAACCTGAAGACCTACAACCAGCTGAACACCGGCGAATGCATCGATGAGTGGGAGGAGACCGACCCGGTCACGGCCACCATCTCCTGCAGCAAGCCGCACCGGTACCAGGTGTACGCCGTCTTCACGCTCGAGACGGACGACGGCTCCATGGACTACGGCGGCTACCCGGGCGACGAGGCCATCGACAAGAAGGCCGGACCCGGCTGCGACAAACGCGCGGACAAGATCTTCCGGAACCGTTCGATCGCGGACGACCTCGAGATCATGTACGTGATGCCGTCCGAGGCCGAGTGGATGGAGTTCATCCACGAAGTCGTCTGCCTGGTGCACTCGCCGCACGGAAAACTGAAGAAGTCCGTCCTCCCGTGACCGACGCACCCTCCTGGGCGCCGCCGGACCCGTCCCCGGCTGCCCCGGCCTCACCCGAACCGGCCCCGTCAGGAGCGCCCGCGGACGCGCCGCCCCCTGCGTCCGCCCCCGTCCCGCGCCGGACGAACCGGCTCGCGATCGCCGCGGCCGTCACCGGCGCGGTCGGCCTGGTCCCGATCGCGCTCGGCCTCGGCATCGCCGCCCTCGTCCGGCTGCGGGGCGGGAACGAGAAGGGCAGGGGCTACGCCGTCTCCGGACTCGCCGGAGCGGGGATCTGGACGATCGCCGCCGTGGTGATCGCCGCCATGGCCGTGAACTCGATGGTCGGGGTGAACCGCGACGAGTCGGGCCGCGTCCGCAAGTCCGGAATGCTGCTGGTCTCGGCGCTGCGTCCGGGGGACTGCTTCGCCGGGCCGCTCCCCGGAAACCGCCACGCCATCGTCTCGGTGACGCCCTGCACCCGCCCGCACGACAGCGAGGTCACCGGCGCGGGTCCGCTTCCCGAGGAACCGTATCCGGGTGACGAGGCGCTCAACGCCGAGTCGGCCCGGTGGTGCGCCACGCGGAACTTCTACCTGGGCAACAGTCCGCACATGCCGGACCTGCGCTACTACCGCCTGGTGCCCGACAAGGCGGGCTGGAAGAGCGGCAACCGCACGGTGATCTGCAGCGTCCTGCACACCGGCTCGGACAGGCTCACCTCAACGCTCGCGGAGACCATCGACCCGAACCTGAAGTACTACTACGAGCTGAAGCCCCGCGACTGCCTCGCCGACATCGCCGCGCAGAGCCTCGCCACGACCACCGTCCCATGCACCGATCCCCACCGGAACCAGGTGTACGCCACCTACCAGCTGCCTCTGGAATCCGGCCGCGCCCCCAGCGACTACCCGCCCTATCCGGGAACGGGCGTCGTCAGGGCGAACGCGAGCCGCTTCTGCACGACGCGGGCACGGAAGCTCTTCGGTGGACATCCGCCGCCGGTCCCGGTCCGCAGGCAGGTCGCCGGCCCGACCCAGGAGTACTGGGAGATCGGCATCCGCACGGTCGTCTGCCTGGCCAGAACCACGAAACCCCTGAAGCGCTCACTGCTCCCGAAGTGAGCCCCGCCTTCCCGGAGCGCCATGACGACCCCACCCTCCCCTGACGACGACGGCCCGGACGCTGCCGTCCCCGCCTGGGCACCGCCGGACGCGTCCCCGCCCGCTGAGCCCTCTCCCGTGGCCGAGCCGCCCGGAGCAGAGCCGCCCACGGTCGTCCGGCGGCCGACGAACCGGTTCGCCGTCGCCGCGCTCGCCACAGGGCTGCTCGGGATGGTCCCGTTCGCCGTCGGATTCGCCGCCGCCGCGCTCGTCCGAGCCCGACGCGGGAACGAGCAGGGCACGAGCCTCGCCTTCGCCGGCCTCGCCGCGTCCGCGGCCTGGGTCGCCGCCGTGGTGGCCGTCGTCGTCCTGGCGGGCGGCTCGGCGTCTCCGGCCGGGCATGGTCAGGTCCGGGCCTCGGCGCTGCGCGCGGGTGACTGCTTCAGCGGCGCCGCGATCAAGGGCACCGACCTTGTGACGGCACTGCCCTGCACCCGGCGGCACGAGAACGAGGTCATCGCCCGATCCGCGCTGCCCGAAGAGCCGTACCCGGGGCTCGGCAAGGTCTACATCAAGGCCCGCGAACTGTGCGCGAACCGGGGCCTGTACCTCCAGAAGAGCCGGTACCACGACAACCTCGAACCGCACCTGCTCGGGCCGGACCGGGAGAGCTGGTGGAGAGGGGACCGCGAAGTGACCTGCGTCGTCCACTACACCGGGACCACCGGCAAGCTCACCACTCCGCTCGCGCAGACCATCGACCCGAGGCTGAAGCTCTACAACGAACTGGCGATGGGCGACTGCGCGGAGGACTTCAGCGAAGACGAAGCCGTCACCGCCACCGTTCCGTGCACCGAACCGCATCGCAGCCAGGTATTCGCCACCCACTGGATCTCCCTGGACGGGGAATACGCTCCCGGCGACTTTCCGCCCTATCCCGGTGTGGACCACATCAAGAAGAAGGCGATCCGTTTCTGCGCTCGCGAAGCGCGCACGCTGTTCGGCGAGCATCCGCCGCCGGTCGATATTCGGCAGCAGTACGCCGCCCCGGACGAGCAGGACTGGGACGGCGGCAACCAGGCGATCGTCTGCCTGGCCAGCACCAAGAAACCACTGAAGCGCTCACTCCTCGCGAAGTGAGTTCCGCGCACCCCCGGAGCCCCCTTGACGACCCCACCAGTCCCCGGCGACGGCCCGGACGATTCCGCCTCCGCCTGGGCACCACCTGACGCGTCCCCGCTCCCAGAGCCGTCCCCCAGGATCGAGATCGAGCCGCCCACGGCCGTCCGGCGGCCGACGAACCGGTTCGCCGTCGCCGCGCTCGTCACCGGCCTCGTCGGCATGGTCCTGTTCGCGGTCGGCTTCGCCGTCGCCGCCTTCGTGCAGACCGGCCGCCGGGGCGAGAAGGGCAGGGGCCTCGCCATCGGCGGCCTCGCCGCCTCCCTGGCATGGGTCACCGCGATCGCCCTCCTCGTGACCGTCGGACCGCTGTCTCCCGCCGGCTCCGACTCGGCAGGCCGCGCGGACGGCCGGGTCGCGGTCACCGCGATGCGGCCGGGCGACTGCTTCAGCGAGTTCGTGGAGACCCCCGACGGCATGTTCGTGAAGCCGCTGCCGTGCACCACGCCCCACCAGGGCGAGTTCAGCGCCGCGACGGAGCTCTCGGACATCCCGTACCCGGGCAGGCGCGAGGCGAGCGACCGGGCGTGGACGGCATGCCGCGAGCGGACCGAGTTCCTGGAGCGCAGCCGCTACGGCAAGGACCTCGAACTGCGCGTCGCACCGCCGGACGAGGACGCCTGGAAGGACGGGGACCGCACCGCCAGGTGCCTGATGCGCTACACCGGGTCCGGCCTGCTCCCGTCCGCCCTCGACCAGACGATCGAGACGAAGGCGCAGGACACCTCCCAGCTTTCGCCAGGAGACTGCATCAAGAAATGGGACGACTACGGCAACCAGCCCCTCATCGCCTGCACCAAGGAGCATGAGTACGAAGTGCTCGGCTTCTACACGCTGCGCGGCGGCGAGTACCCGGGAGACGAGAAGCTGGAGAAGAAGGCGTTCGACGGCTGTGATGAACTCGCGCGCAAAGCCTGGGGTGAGGATCGCCCGCCCGGCATCGACATCGCCTTCGCGGGACCGGACAGGAGCCGCTGGGAGCACGACATGCGGCTCGTCATCTGCCTGGTCACCGGCTTGGACGGGCCGCTGAAGCGCTCCGTGGTCCCGCACTGAGCGGGTGCCGCCGGCGCCGGGTGGGCGCCGGCGGCACGCGGGGCGGCTAGACGACCGCGCCGGAGCTGCCCGCGGTGCGGCGGACGGGCTTCTGCTGGCCCTTGCCCTGCGGCGGCGGGGCCTTCGCGAAGCGCTCCAGGACGACCGCGATCGGCGTCGCGGTGAAGACGCTGGAGTACGTCCCGACGACGATGCCGATCAGCAGGGCGATCGCGAAGTCGGTCAGCGAGTCGCCGCCGAGGATCGCGAGGGCCGCCAGGATGAACAGCGCGCCCATACCGGTGTTGATCGTCCGCGGGACGGTCTGCAGCGTGCCCCGGTTCGCGATGTCGGCGAACCGTCCCTTCGGGTTCGCGCCCCACAGTTCCCGGATCCGGTCGAACACGACGACGGAGTCGTTCACCGAGTATCCGATGACGGTGAGCAGCGCGGCGAGGAAGACCCCGTCGATCGGTTTGCCGAGCCAGGCGAAGACGCCGGTCACGATCGTGATGTCGTGGAACATCGCGAGCACGGAGCCGGCCGCGAACGTCCAGCGGAATCTGATCGTCAGGTAGGCCAGCTGGGCGAGCAGGGCGATGCCGAGGGCGATCAGCGCCTTCTGGCGCAGTTCGTCGCCGAGGCTCGGCCCGATCAGCTCGTCGCGCTGCTTGGTCGCGCCGCCGCCCTCCTTGGCGAGGGCCTCCTGGATCCGCTTCTCCTCGGTGTTGCTCAGGTCGGACGTGCGGACGGAGATGTCGTCCTGGCCGGACGTCTGGACGACCGCGCGCGGGAATCCGGCGTCGGCGACGGCCTCGCGGGCCGTGTTGATGTCGACGTGCCGGCTGGTGGAGTACTCGACGAGGCGGCCGCCGGTGAACTCCACGCCGAAGTTCAGCCCGCGGGTGAAGATCCCGGTCATGGCGAGGGCGGTCGCGACCAGGGAGATCCCGATCCACATCCGGCTGCGCTTCATGATGTCGGGGCCGCTGTTCTCCAGCCAGTTGCGGATCCGGCCGGGGCCGGCCAGCCCGCCTGCCCTGCCCTTGGTGATCTTGGGCATCCGGGCGGCGGCGGCGTCGGTGAGCACGCGGCTGATCAGCATCGCCGAGATGAGGGAGGCGAGCACACCGATGGTCAGCGTGACACCGAAGCCCTTGACCGGCCCAGAGGCGAGCCAGAACAGCAGGCCGCCGGCCAGCAGGGTGGTGACGGCGGAGTCGGCGATCGCCGACCAGGCCTTGTTGAAGCCGATCGCGAGCGCGTTGCGGGCACTGCGGTTCGGTGCCGCCGCCCGTTCCTCTCTCGCCCGTTCGAAGGCCAGCACGTTGGCGTCGATCGCCATGCCGATGGCCAGGACGAACCCGGCGAGGCCGGGCAGGGTGAGCGTCGCCCCGATCGCGACGAGGGCGGCGTAGGAGATCAGCGCGTAGCAGGCGAGCGCGACCGTGGCGAGGAAGCCGACGATGCGGTAGACGGCCACGATGAACAGGCCGGTGAGGATGATGCCGATGACGGCGGCGCGGGCGCTGGCGTCGATGGCCTCGTCGCCGAGGGTCGGGCCGACCACCCGCTGCTCGATGATCTTCACGGGGACGGGCAGCGAGCCGCCCTGGATGAGGGCGGCGAGGTCCTTGGCCTCGTCGGCGGTGAAGTCGCCGGTGATCTGGGTGGAGCCGCCGGTGATGCCGACGCCGCAGGGCACGCTCTGCGTCACCTGCGGGGAGGAGATGACCTTGCCGTCCAGGACGATCGCGACGCGCCGCTCGTCGCCGACGGCGCAGGCGGCCTTGGCGGTCAGCTTCTCCCAGGTCTTGCCGCCGCTGCCCTTGAAGTCGACGTTGACGGCCCAGCCGCCGAGGTTCTGCGCGTCGTAGGAGGCGCTCGCCTCGCCGATGCCCTCGCCGGTGAGCGCGGCGGGGCCGATGAGGATCGGCTGCCCGCTCTCGTCCGGGATCAGCTGCTGCCCCTTCTCGGCCTTGCCGGTGTTGGGCAGCACGGGGTGCGCGGTGAGCTGCGCGGTCTTGCCGACCGCCTCGGTGGCGCGGGTCGGGTCCTGGACGTCGGGCAGCTCGACGATCAGCCGCTTCTCGCCGGACCGGGTGATGGACGACTCGGCGACGCCGAGCGCGTCGATGCGCCGGTGCAGGACCTCGCGGGCCCGGTCGGTGGACTCGCGGTTCGCCTTGACGGTCGGCGAGTCCTGGGTCTCGAGGACGATCTGGGTGCCGCCGCGGAGGTCGAGGCCGAGGCGGGCTGGTTTGGCCCAGGCGAAGTAGAACGATGTGGCGAGCACGGCGAACGCCAGTACCGCCCGCACCACGTTGGCGCGAGACAAGAGGGAACCTCCACGGGGATCCGGCGCCGCGCCTCAGCGCGCGGCACCGCGGACAGGGGTGACTCGGGTCCGTGCGGTGGAGGGGGGTGCGCGCCCGCGGGGGACGGCGGGCGGCGCGAGGTCGGGGGAGGCCGGCGCGGCGGCCGGCGGGCGGACGCGCCACGCCGGCGGCGGGGCGTCGGTGCCGGACGCCGGGAGCACGGCGTGCACCGGGTGCATGGTCGGCGCGGCGGTCCCGGCGGCGTGCCGCGCGACGGCGTCGATGACCGCCGGGGTGCGCGGGGACATCTGGGCGCGCGGGACGGCCCGGGCGTGCGGGGACGTCCCGGTGCGCGGGGCCGTCCGGGTCTTGGCGGCCGAGCGGACGCGGGTGGGAGCCTTCGCCACGGGCACCGTCCGGACGCCGGTGACCGCCCCGGTGGCGGACGTCCCGGCGTGGGCCGCGGCGCCGACCGGGCCGACGACGAAGCCGAGCAGGCCCAGCAGGACGAGGAGCAGCCGGGCGGCGGGCGGACCCGCCAGGACGCGGAGCGCGGCGGGCAGGACGGCAGGCCGCGAGTCGCGCATTCCACCCTCCTCGGTCGCCGTCCGCCGGTGCGTCCAGGCCAACCTAGCCCAGGTTCTCCGGGCCGGAGACGCCCTTCGGCCCTGGCCTGCCAAAACACGGGAGCAAATCCCCGTCAAGGTGACCCGTCGTCACATTGCCGTTACCCAGGCGTCCCGTGCGGCCCCACCAGCAGACACCGGCCGGTGTCCCGATCCGGCCAGGCCGCAATCGGCCGCTGGCCATTGCCGGACAGCCCAACGCGAATTACTTTCGCGTATGCCCACCCCGAACCGGACAGAGGAGTTTCCGGTGGCACGTATCAGACAGACCGCGATCATTGGGACCGCCGCAGTGGCCGTCCTCGCCGCGGGAATCGCCCCCGCGTACGCCGCGGGCACGACCATCCGCCAGGGCTCGGCCACGGCCGGCGCCTACTCCGGCAACGTCCAGGCCTCACTGCTCGGCACCGCGACGGTCTCCACGTCGCTGGGCAGCGGGTCCTGCACCGAGTCGACGATGACCGGCACCATCAACTCCGACGGAAGCGGCCTCGCCATCAGCGGCGCCACGTTCAGCGGCGACAACGGCGGCGCCTGCGGCGGAAGCACCAGCGCCACGATCGAGACGCAGAACCTGCCCTGGACGGGCGGCGACGTCACCTACGACTCCGGTCACGCCAACGGGCGCGACGCCTCCGTCACGATCAGGAACTTCAGCGTCAAGGCCACCGTGAACATCCTCGGCGGCATCACCTGCGAGTTCGGCGGCAACCTCACCGCCAGCGGCTACAACGGCGACAACGCCTCCCGTCCCGACACCGGCAGCAGCGACGCCCAGGTCGGCGTCCAGAACGCCCAGGTCAGCAAGACCGGCGGCAGCTTCTTCTGCCCGGGCACCGCGACCGTCAGCGCCACCTACGCGCTGCGCGGCGAGACCAGCGCCGGATCCGGCACCTTCGACCAGGCCCTCTACGTCACGGGCTGATCGGAAGAACGCTCCCAGCCAGTTCGCTCCCACCAAGGACACGCTCCCACGACGTGCTCCGACGAGAAGCGGGCCGCCCCCAGCGCGCGGGGGCGGCCCGTAGCGGTTCGCGGACCGGGTCAGCAGCCGACGAGCTGCGCGGCGAGGAACGCCTCGACCTGGCCGATCGCGATGCGCTCCTGGCTCATCGAGTCGCGCTCCCGGACGGTCACCGCGTCGTCCTCCAGGGTGTCGAAGTCGACGGTGACGCAGAACGGGGTGCCGATCTCGTCCTGGCGGCGGTAGCGGCGGCCGATGGCGCCGGCGTCGTCGAAGTCGACGTTCCAGTTGCGGCGCAGCCGCGCGGCGAGGTCGCGGGCCTTCGGGGACAGGTCGGCGTTGCGCGACAGCGGCAGCACCGCGACCTTGACCGGGGCGAGCCGCCGGTCGAGCCGCATGACGGTGCGCTTCTCCAGCTTGCCCTTGGCGTTGGGCGCCTCGTCCTCGGCGTAGGCGTCCATCATGAACGTGAGCGTGCAGCGGTCGACACCGGCCGCGGGCTCGATCACGAACGGCGTGAACCGGTCGCCGGACTCCTGGTCGAAGAACGACAGGTCGGCGCCGGACGCCTTGGAGTGCGTCGTCAGGTCGTAGTCGGTGCGGTTGGCGATGCCCTCCAGCTCGCCCCACTCGCTGCCGACGAAGTCGAACTTGTACTCCACGTCCACGGTGCGCTTGGAGTAGTGCGACAGCTTCTCCTGCGGGTGCTCGTAGAGCCGCAGGTTCTCCTTGCGGATGCCGAGGTCGACGTACCACTGCATGCGCTCGTCGATCCAGTACTGGTGCCATTCCTCGTCGCTGCCGGGCTTGACGAAGAACTCCATCTCCATCTGCTCGAACTCGCGGGTCCGGAAGATGAAGTTGCCGGGCGTGATCTCGTTGCGGAACGACTTGCCGATCTGCCCGATGCCGAACGGCACCTTGCGGCGCGCGGACTGCTGGACGTTCAGGTAGTTGATGAAGATGCCCTGCGCGGTCTCGGGCCGCAGGTAGGCCAGGCCGGACTCGTCCTCGACGGGGCCGAGGTAGGTCTTGAGCAGGCCGTTGAACATCTTCGGCTCGGTGAAGGAGCCCTTGACCCCGCAGTTGGGGCAGGAGATGTCGGCGAGGCCGTTCGCGGGCGGGCGGCCGTGCTTCTCCTCATAGGACTCCTCCAGGTGGTCGGCCCGGAAGCGCTTGTGGCAGGACTGGCACTCGGTGAGCGGGTCGACGAACGCCTGGACGTGGCCGCTGGCCTCCCACACCTCGCGCGCCAGGATGACGCACGAGTCGAGGCCGACGATGTCGTCGCGGCCCTGCACCATGGACTTCCACCACTGGCGCTTGACGTTGTTCTTCAGCTCGACGCCGAGCGGCCCGTAGTCCCAGGACGCGCGGAGCCCGCCGTAGATCTCGCTCGACGGGTAGACCAGGCCCCGCCGCTTGGCGAGGTTGACGATCGTGTCGAGCACATCGGAACGTCGTGCCATCTATCTTCTCCATCCGGCTGGCGGTCGGCGGGACAGTGAGTGCGCCCCGGTCCCGCGCGGAACGCGGCGGGCGGCGGCGAGTGTGATCCCCGGTGACGAGCTCCGGCGCGGTCGTCGCCGGCGCCGGAGAGCATTCCCCAGCTTAGGGCACCCGGGCCGTGCAACAGGCGCTAGTAGACGAGCCCGTCCACGGTGTTGCTGTCGACGTTGAGGGTGACGCCGCCGTGCTTCTCCTTGTGGCCGCCGCGGTACTGCTTGATGCGGCGGTGCGGGGACCACCAGCGGTCCGGCAGGTACCGGTCGTTGTAGACCGAGGCGCGGCCGTTCCAGTTGGCGAACCAGACGCCGGCGGGCTTGCTGATCCCGGTGGCCCAGCCGACGTCCCGGATGCCGGACTTGGCGCTGCTGTACAGGCACGGGACGTAGCCCTCGTCCGCCAGCCGCTCCACCCACCTGTCGACGAACCGCAGGACGGCGGCCTTGCACGCCTTCTTCTTGCTGTTGTACGCCTCCATGTCGAAGTAGATCGGCGCCCCTTCCGGGATGCCGAGCGCCCTGGCCCTGCGCGCGGCGTCCACGGCGGCCTTCGCGCCCTGCTCGGCGGCGTTCTTGCGGGTGAAGCGCTGCGGGCGGGTCCCGCACGGCGCCTGCAGGCCGACGTAGGTGGGGGTGATGCGGTACCCCATCTCGCGGACCTGCCCCACCCACGACGCGGTGAGGTTCGGCTGCGCGCAGCCGCGTGCCGCGCCGCCGATGTAGATGTTGGTGACCTTGAAGGACGGCCGCCACGCCCTCATGGTGGCGAGCGACGGCGCCGTGCAGGTGTCGAACCCCTTGCCGCGTACCCAGGGGCGGTCCACGCCGGTGCCCGGCACCGCTCCCCTGCCGGGCACCGCTCCCCTGCGGGGGGCCGCCCGCCGGACGTCGGGGCCGGGCGGCGGAGCGGGTTCGCGGGGAGCCGCCTTCCACGTCGCCGACAGCCGGGAGCCGCGCAGCATCCGCTGGAGCCGTCCCGGGTCCGTCCCGTACACGCCGGTGATCGTGACGCCGGCCTCGGGGAGGGTGAGCCGGGTCTCGTGCCCGGCGTTCGGCGCGATCTCGAGGGTGGCGAGCCGGCCGGCGTGCACGACGGTGCGCGCGGCGCGGCCGTCCTCGGCGGGCTCGATGTGCAGGGCCTCGGTGCGGCCGACGACGCGGGCCGGGCAGTCCGGCTGCGGACCGGGCCGCCCGAGGTAGACGGCGTGCCGGTCGTAGCGGACGCACCGGGTGGGGTCGGCGTCCAGCCGGTGGACCCGCCAGCCCGCCGGTACCGGGAGGCGCAGCCCCCGGTACTCGACGATCCGCGGCCCGCTCACCCCCGTGGCCGCAGCGGCGGCGCGGGGCGCGGGCCGCGCCGGGCCGGACCCGATGACGACGAGGACGGGGGCGGCGGCCGCCGCCCCGGAAAGCACGCTGAGCAGGACGGCCTGGCGCATCGATTCTCCCCCGAGGACCACGGCGTGATCATGTAGAGCAGAAATGACCATGCAGCGCCCCCCCGAAACCGCCCAGAACGCTTCTTGCCCCCCACTTACCCTCTTCGTTGACCTGCGGCGTGTTTTTTTTTTTTTAGCCTCATAAAAAAAAAACGCCGCAGAAAAACAGTGGGGGC
>NZ_JBEYTW010000145.1:0-16940 GCF_040643275.1 Spirillospora sp. NPDC047418 | reverse complement strand
TGTGTTATGTTATTACATCGTTTGTAAATACCAAACCCCCTTTTTTTTGGGGGGTGTTTGTTGTAAACCCCCCACAAAAAAAAAACAACACGCCGCAGGTCAACGGGGAGGGTTAGATTTCGGTGCCCGTGGTGTCGGTGATGCCGGCTCGGGTGCGGTACTCGCGGACGAGGGCCGGGGCGGCCGGGCCGCGCGGGCGGCGGCCCGGGCGGATGTCGACCGACAGCGCCTTCGCCTCCTGGATGTGCGTGTTCGGGTCCAGCGACAGGTGCAGCAGCTCGTTCGCCGCGTCACCGGTGCTGTAGCCGTTCGGGCCCCAGTGGTAGGGCAGGCCGATCTGGTGCAGCGTCCGGCCGTCCACGGTCAGCGGCTGCATCCGGTCGGTGACCAGCACGCGCGCCTCGATGACGCCGCGCGGGCTGACGATCGTCGCCCAGCCGCCGTGCTCCAGGTCCCGCATGGCGGCCAGCTCCGGCGACACCTCGCAGAAGAACTCCGGTTGCAGCTCGGCCAGGTACGGCTGCCAGCGCGACATCCCGCCCGCCGTGTGGTGCTCGGTGAGCCGGTAGGTGGTCGTCACGAACGGGTACACGTCCGCGCCCGGAGCACCGTCGACCGGTGCGTACCGGTTGTCGGGATGCGGCGGCAGCAGGTGCCGGACGGGGTTGCGCTGCTGCGTGTACAGCGGGTTCGTGAACGGCGACTCCTGCGGCTCGTAGTGCGTCGGCAGCGGGCCGTCGGTCAGCCCCGCCGGGGCGAACAGCCACGCCTTCCCGTCCGCCTGCATGATGAACGGGTCGTCGCCGGCGAGCGCGTCCGGGCCGGTCGCGTCCCGGGGCGGCTTGTAGTCGGGCGGGCGGTCGGCGATGAAGTCGGGCACGTCGTGGCCCGTCCACTTGCCCTCGTCGGCGTCCCACCACACGTACGCCTTGCGCTCGCTCCACGGGTTGCCGTCCTTGTCGGCGGACGCCCGGTTGTAGATGATGCGGCGGTTCGACGGCCAGGCCCAGCCCCATTCGGGCGCGACCCAGTGCTGGTCCCTGCCGGGCTTGCGGCGGGCGGTCTGGTTGACGCCGTCCG
This sequence comes from Spirillospora sp. NPDC047418, assembly GCF_040643275.1. NCBI lineage: Bacteria > Bacillati > Actinomycetota > Actinomycetes > Streptosporangiales > Thermomonosporaceae > Spirillospora > Spirillospora sp. NPDC047418. The sequence goes on along the minus strand of NZ_JBEYTW010000145.1, from coordinate 15,860 downwards.
CGTAGCAGCCGCAGTAGATCCAGCAGCCGCACCGCGTGGACCCGTCGTCCTTCAGCTGCGTGTAGGACGACAGCGGGTTCCCGTCGGCGTCGAAGCCGTTGACCTCGGCGAGCACCGCCTCGGCGTCCGGTTCGTCCAGCCGGCCGCGGGTCGGGTAGTCCCACGTCAGGTCGAGGACGGGACGGTCCATCTCGTCGGCGGACCCGGCGAGCTTCTCCCGGATGATCCGGCCCAGGTGGAACATGAACCACAGGTCGCTGCGCGCGTCCCCGGCGGGCTCCACCGCCTGGTGGTGCCACTGCAGCATGCGCTGGGTGTTGGTGAAGCTGCCGTCCTTCTCGGTGTGCGTGGCGGCGGGCAGGAAGAACACCTCGGTGCCGATGTCCCCGGTGCGCATCTCGCCCGACTCGATCTCCGGGCCGTCCTTCCACCACGTCGCCGACTCGATCAGCGAGAAGTCGCGGACGACGAGCCAGTCCAGGTTCGCCATCCCGAGCCGCTGGATCTTGGCGTTCGCGGACCCGACGGCCGGGTTCTCGCCCATCAGGAAGTAGCCCTTGCACACGCCGTCGATCTGCGCCATCGACGTCTCGTAGGTGCTGTGCGAGCCGGTCAGCCGGGGCAGGTAGTCGAAGCGGTAGTCGTTGTCCTCGGTCGCCGCGTCGCCCCAGTACGACTTCAGCAGGCTCACGGTGTAGGCCCGCATGTTGCCCCAGAAGCCCTTCTTCGCCGACTCGGCCTGGACGAACGCGTCCAGGTCCTCGTTGGTGTGCGCGTGCGGCATCGGGATGTAGCCGGGCAGCAGGTTGAACAGCGTCGGGATGTCCGTCGACCCCTGGATGGACGCGTGGCCGCGCAGCGCCAGGATGCCGCCGCCGGGCCGCCCGATGTTGCCGAGCAGGCTCTGCAGGACCGCCGCCGTGCGGATGTACTGGACGCCGACCGTGTGCTGCGTCCAGCCCACGGCGTAGACGAACGCGGACGTCCGGTCCCGGCCCGAGTTCTCGGTGAGCATCTCGCACACCGACAGGAACTGGTCGCGCGGGACGCCGCAGATCCGCTCGACCATCTCCGGGGTGTACCGCGAATAGTGCCGCTTGAGCACCTGGAACACGCAGCGCGGGTGCTCCAGCGCCGCGTCGCGCGGCGGGTGGCCCTCGCCGATCGCGGCGCCGCCGGAGCCGTGCGCCTCGCCGCGCCCCGCCTCCGAGATCCGGTCGTTGTACTCCATGTCCCGCAGGCCGGCGGCCGACTGCACCAGCATGCCCTCGTACTGCCACGTCGTGTGGTCGTAGCTGCGCTTCTCCGGGTCCAGGCCGGAGAACACGCCGTCGAGGTCCTCGGTGTCGCGGAAGTCCTCGGTGAGGATCACCGGCGCGTTGGTGTAGGCCACCACGTAGTCGCGGAAGTACTTGTCGTTCTCCAGGACGTAGTTGACGATCCCGCCGAGGAACGCGATGTCACTGCCCGCGCGCAGCGGGACGTGCGCGTCCGCGAGCGCGCTGGTCCGGGTGAACCGCGGGTCCACGTGGATCAGCTTCGCGCCGCGCGCCTTCGCCTCCATCACCCACTGGAACCCGACCGGATGGCACTCGGCCATGTTCGAGCCCTGGATGACGATGCAGTCCGAGTTCTGCAGGTCCTGCTGGAAGGTGGTCGCGCCGCCACGGCCGAACGAGGTTCCCAGACTGGGAACGGTGGAGGAGTGTCAAACGCGCGCCTGATTCTCGATCTGTACCGCGCCGAGCGCGGTGAACAGCTTCTTGATCAGGTAGTTCTCCTCGTTGTCGAGCGTGGCGCCGCCGAGGCTCGCGAACCCGAGCGTGCGCCGCACCCGCAGGCCGTCCTGCTCCCACTGCCAGCCGTGCCGGCGCGCCTCGATCACCCGGTCGGCGATCATGTCCATCGCGGTGTCGAGGTCGAGCGGCTCCCAGTCCGTCCCGCCGGGCCGCCGGTAGAGCACCCGGTGCTCGCGGGCCGACCCGGTGGTCAGCTGGAGGCTGGCCGAGCCCTTCGGGCACAGCCGCCCCCGGCTGACCGGGGAGTCCGGGTCGCCCTCGATCTGAGTGACCTTGCCGTCCTTGACGTACACGTCCTGCCCGCAGCCGACCGCGCAGTACGGGCAGACGGACTTCACGACCTGGTCGGCGGTGCTCACCCGCGCCGTGATCCGCTCGGACCCCGCGCTCTTCACCGCGGCTCCGCGGCCGAGCGGATCATCACCGGTGAACTGGCGGTAGACGGGCCATGACCCGATCCATCTGCGAACGCCCATGTCACACCACCCTTCACCTCGGCGCGCCGTCCACCTACCCGCCGCCGGAGCGGCAAAACAAACCCGTGGATCCAGCGGGGAAGTAGTGCTCGTTGACTTCCTCCCCCTCTCCGAAGGAAGGGGACTCCTACGGCTCGCGCCGTGGGCGTTTCTGCTTCGCAGCCGACTGCGGAAGGGAGGGCCCTTGCCGTCTGACATCAGCTCCACAGACCTCGCCGGGGGCGCTGCCCCCGGCTACGGCTCGACCAGCCGCAAGGATGTTCTTTGCCGCGTTGATGTCCCGGTCATGCCGGGTGCGGCAGTCCGGACACGACCACGCCCGGGTGGAAAGGCTCAGCTCCGCCAGCAGGTGCCCACAGGCCGAGCAGGTCTTGGACGAGGGGTACCACCGGTCAATAACGATCAAGACGCGTCCGTTGCTCCTGGCCTTGTACTCCAACTGGCGCCGGAACTCGCCCCACCCGCAGTCGGAGATCGCACGTGCCAGGCTGCGGTTCTTGACCATGCCGGCGACGGCGAGGTCTTCGATCACGATGGTGTCCGCTTGGCGGACGAGGTTGGTGCTGGTGCGGTGCAGGAAGTCTTGGCGGGCGTTGCGGACCTTGCGGTGGGAGCGGGCGACCTTGTTCTTGGCCTTGCGCCGGTTGGCCGAGCCGGGCTGCTTGCGGGCCATCCGCCGTTGGTAGCGAGCCAGGTTCGCCGCCTTGCGCTCCAGGTGCCGCGGGTTGGCGATGCGCTCCCCGTCGGAGGTGACGGCGAAGTCCTTCACGCCCAGATCGATGCCGATAGGGTGCCCTGTCGGCGGCAGGGGTTTGGGAGCGTCGGTGTCGACGGCGAAGGTCACATACCAGCGGCCGTCCGGATCCCGTGAGATCACCACCATGGTCGGGTTCAGCCCGGCCAGGTCCACGTTCTCGAAGGACCACACGAACTCGAGCGGTGCGGTGGTCTTGGCCATCCGCAACTGCCCATCCTTCATCCGGAAGGCCGAGCGAGTGTAGTGGGCCGACTGGCGGCCGGTGCGGGTCTTGAAGCGGGGGTGGCGCGCGCGTCCGGCGAAGAAGCCGGCGAACGCGGCGTGCTGATGCCGCAGCGCCTGCTGCAGAGGGACCGAGGACACCTCGCTCAGGAACGCCAGCTCTTCGGTCTTCTTCCACGCGGTGAGCTCGGCGTCGGTCTGTTTGTAGGTGGTGCTTTTCCCTTCAGTGTTCCAGGCGCGGCGGCGTTCGGCGAGGGTCTTGTTCCACACCAGGCGCACACAGCCGAACGTACGACCGAAGAGGGCCGCCTGCTCGGAGTCCGGGTAGGCCCGGCACTTGTACGCCATCCGCATGACTCCAGCTTTACATACGCTCAGTGCCGGCGTCATGACTTTATGCTGCAATCGGGTCTGGATTCCGGACCATGCCGGGCTGCGCGACGAGGATCTTGTCGGCGGCCGCCGACGCCGCCGGACCGTCCTTGTGCCGGAAGCGCAGGTAGGACAGCCAGTCGCATTCCCGCGGGTGGGGGCCGGCGGACGCGGGCAGCGGCACCTTCACCCGCACCGCCGACTCGCTGACGTCGGTGACCGGCGAACCGGACGCGACGGGCGTCTCGGACCGGTCGGCCTCCCGCGCGCTCACCGGCCCGGCGAGCGTGCCGAGCACCAGCGCCGCCAGTCCGGTGAGGCTGCCGAGCCGACGCAGCGAGGTGTTCACCTGACCGCGGCGTTCAGGCCGGAAGCCCCTTGCTTCGGCCATGGGTGGAGTCACCACGTGCTCCTTCCGGAAGAAAGAACGTGCACCGGATTTCAAGGAGCAACGATGACCCTGCCGCTCGCCGGGCGACAGGGGCCATTCGCATAATCGGCGGTCCGTTCTTGTCGTCTCGCGACAAGAACGGACGCGGCACTTCGGGAACGGGTCAGCCGAGGACGGCCGCGCCCGCCTTTTCCACCAGGTCGGCGTACTCGGCCCGCTCGGACGGCGTCAGCGCCCGCTCGTACACGGCGGCGGCGAGCCGGTCGGTGATCTCCTCGGCCTCGGCGAGCCGGGGCTCGAGGTGCGCGCAGTCGGGGAGGTCGCCCTGCCAGCCGCAGAACCGGGCCTTGCCCTCTCCCTCGTCGGCCAGCACCGCCTCCAGCGGCGACAGCCCGACGGCGGTCGTCGCGACGAGGTGCAGGCCGCCGCGCAGTTCCCGCAGCACCTGCAGCACCTGCACCAGCCGGCCGGGCCCGCTCGCGGGCAGCGGCTCGGCGCGCCAGCCGCAGAACAGCGGCAGCCCGGCCCCCTCCGCCGCGTTCGCGACCCGCTCGGCCAACTCGCACAGGCGCGGGTCGTCCGGGACGCGATCCTCGCCCCACGCCGTGAACGCCCTGGCGTACCGCCGCGCCGCCTCCCGGGCCCCGGCGACCGCGACGCCCTCGTCCCACATGGCCTGGACGACGCCGGGCTCGAAGAAGCCGAGCGCGGCCCGCACCACGCCGCCGTCGACGTCCCCGAGCACACCGCCGCGCCCGGCGAAGTAGAACGCGAACGGGTTGCCGTACCCGAGTTCCTTCCCGTGCGCGGAGACCGCCGGGTCCAGCATCCACGCGGAGCCGATGTCGTGGACGGTGCCGTCCGCGGCCCGGACGGTCTCGGCGGCGGTCAGTTCCGGCATGGCGGCCTCCTCGGGGGCAGAGCGATGTAAGCGGGAGGTTACCCGGCGGCCGGAGGGCCGTGCCAGTCGAGGCACACCACCACGGCGTCGTCGGCGAGGCCGGCGCCGTCGTGGAACTCGATCAGCTCGTTGATGACGGTCAGCGGCACCTCCGCCGCGTCCTGCAGCCGGCTGCGCCGGGTCGCCTGCTCCAGCGCGTGCGTGCCGAACTCGCCGCGCCCGGTCGTCGCGGCGAAGACGCCGTCGCTGACGATGACCAGCCGGTCGCCCGGCTCGAGCGCGAACCGCTGCGGGCGGTACTCGGTGTCGGGGAACATGCCGAGCGGGAGCTGCTGCTCCAGCGGCACCCGCGCGACCTCGGCGCCGCGCAGCCGCAGGATCCGCGGCGAGCCCGCGTCGATGACGTGCACGGTGCCGTCGCCGACGTCGATCCGCATGACGAGGGTCTCGGTGAACTCCCGGCCGCCGTAGCGGGCGTGCACCATGTCGTTGGCCAGGCTCGCCTGCTCGCCGAGGTCGGCGCCGGAGCGGCGCGCGTTGCGCAGCGCGCCGACGGTGAGCGAGGTCAGCAGCGCCGCGCTGATGCCGGTGCCCGCGCCGTTGGTGACGGTCAGCGCCAGGTGGTCGTGCTCGGTCGACCAGTCGAAGTTGTCGCCGCCGATCGAGTACGCGGGCTCCAGATGGCCGGCGAGGCTGAACTCCTCGTCCGCGCACGCGTGCCCGGGGAGCAGCTGCCACTGCAGTTCGGCGGCGAGCGTGAGGCGCCGCCGGCGCCGGGCCCGCTCGTACCGGTCGGTCCAGTTCCACGCGACCTTCAGCGCGATGCCGAGCAGCTCGCCGATCTCCGCCAGCGCGTCCGGGGCGCCCCACGGCTCCGCCGAGGCCACGTCGAGGACGCCGAGCCGCTCGCCCCGCGCGGTGACCGGTATATAGGTCCGCGTCTCGCCCGGCCCGCCGCCGTCCCCGGCCGCGTCGACCAGCACGCCGCGCGTGACGTAGGCGCGGCCCGCGGTGCTCTGCCGGATGGGCAGCGCGTCGACGGCCTCGGCGGCGTCGGCGGCGTCGACGGCGGGCCCGGCCGGGACCGGCTCGACCGGCAGCAGCACCCGCGTGTGGTAGTCGCTCACCAGCAGCCGGACGGCGGAGACCTGCGGGTACTCGCGGCCGAGCACGGCGGCCAGCGCCTCGGGCACCGCGTGCGCGGGCGCGGCGCGCAGCGCCCGCTCGATGGCGGCCGGGCGGCCCCGCCCACCCGTGGCCAGGCGGCCCTGCGTGCTCATCGCGACCCCATCTCGTTGCTGCCGACGCTGGACGCGGCAGGGGAAGACTGCCAAAGAGTTTGCCTTATGGCAAATACTTGACGTCGAGTGGGGGACGCGCCGTCAGGCGGTACGGGAGTCGACCGCCCGCGGCCGGCCGGGGGCCCGCCGCTCGCACGCCTGGCCGAACTCCGTCAGCGCGTCGATCAGCCGGGCCCGGGAGGCCGGCGACAGCTGCGCCAGCACCTCCCGCACGGCCGCCCGCCGTCGCCGGACGAGCTGCGCGTGCAGTTGCTCGCCCTGCTCGCTGAGCCGGACGATGATCTCCCGCCGGTCCGCGCGGGCGGGCTCGCGCACGATCAGCCCGGCGGCCTCCAGCCGGTCGCACAGCCGGCTCGTGGACGAGGGGATGGCGCCGAGCTCCTCGGCCAGCCCGCCGAGGTTCAGCCGCCCGAACCGCGCGACCGCCTCGACGGCGCGCAGCTGGATGGGCGAGATCGCCGGTTCGAGCCCCTGCTCCGCGCGGCTCCACAGCTGCGCCGTCGTGCTCAGCACCCGCTCCACCGCGGCCGTCACGTCGTCCGGGACTCCGGCCACCGCATCGGCCACCGCGTCGTCCACCGGTTCGTCGCCCGGCGTCCGCGGTCGTCGCTGGCTCACACCTCGGCCTTTCGCACGGAGTACCCTTCGGCGGCCCGGTTCCCAGGGCGCCCGCCGCGTCCTCCCGGCGGCGTCACCGCGGCACGTCGGCCGTGGTCGGGCGGTACGGTCGCGGGCGGTACCCCACGATAGAGGCTTCCGGTGTCACGGCGCGACGGTGCGCGGCGCCCCGCCGGGCGGCGGGCCGGTGCGCAGCCGGTCGACGAGCGCGTCCAGCTCGCTCTCGGTGCCGGGGTCGTCCCACGTCCAGAACGGGACGGTCCGCAGGTGCCGGCCGCGCGGGTCGAGCAGCTGGCCCGCCAGCTTCAGCTGCCACAGCGCCACCGCCCGGTCGGTGACGGTGAGCCGCGGGAACCGGCGCCGCAGCGCCGCCTCGAACGACTGGACCTGCTCGACCGAGCGCAGCCACACGGCGAACAGCAGGTTGTGCGGGCCCGACAGCGACGCGCACATGCGGGTCTCCCGCATGCCCGCGAGCTCTCCGGCGACCCGGGCCACCTCGTCCGGCGGCGTGCTCGCCCACAGGTAGACCGTGACCGGCCAGCCCGACACCGAGCGGGCGACCTCGCACCGGTACAGCAGCGCCCCGCCGCGGTGCAGCCGGGCGAGCCGCCGCCGGACGGTCGTCGGGCTGAGCCCGGTGCGCTCGGCCAGCCGCGCGACGGGCTGCCGGCAGTCCCGCACCAGCAGGCGCACCAGCTGCTCGTCCTCGGCCCGCAGCACCCAGTCGCCGGAGGCGCGCGCCGGGTCGCCGACCAGCAGGTCCCGCTGGGTCTGGTCGAGCCGGTCCAGCCGCCACCGGCTGCCCTCGGCGTGCAGCGTCGTGGCGAGCTGCGTGCGGGTCGCGGTGACGCCGGCCAGCCGGCCGATCCGGAACCCCACGTACCGGGCCAGCTCCGCGTTGTCGCGCAGCACGGCGGTCATCATGAGGTCCCGCCCGCCGGTGATGTGCTCGAGGTTGAACACGTGCGGGTCCTCGGCGAGTTCGGCGGCCACCTCGTGCAGCCGGCCGGGCGCGCAGTCGACCTCGATGAACGCGACCACCGGCGTGATCCAGTCGACCGCCACGGGGAAGCAGGTGAGCCAGGCCAGGCCGGCGGAGGCCAGCCTCGCCCAGCGGCGGGCCGCGGTGGAGGCGTCCACCCCGAGGACGGCGCCGATGCGGCGCCAGTCGGCGCGCGGCGCGGTCTGCAGCGCGGTGACGAGCAGGTGGTCCAGCTCGTCCAGCGTGTCCGATTCCTGCATTGGATCAGGCCCCTACGGCGGATACCGGCATGTCAGCGGCGACGATGCGTCCGATCCGCACCATACCTCCATGCCCTTCCGTGATGACGCCGCCGACCTGCGGCACGAGCTGACCGAGCTGCGCCGCGCCCTGCACCGCGAGCCGGAGATCGGCCTGGACCTGCCGCGCACGCAGGAGAAGATCCTCGCCGCCCTGGACGGCCTGCCGCTGGAGATCAGCACCGGCAAGGGCCTGTCCTCGGTGACCGCCGTGCTGCGCGGCGGGAGGCCCGGCGGCGAGCGCCGCCCGGCCGTCCTGCTGCGCGCCGACATGGACGCCCTGCCCGTCCAGGAGGACACCGGGCTCGACTACGCCTCGCGGATCCCCGGGCGCATGCACGCCTGCGGCCACGACCTGCACGTCGCCGGGCTGGTCGGCGCGGCCCGGCTGCTCGCCGCCCGCCGGGCGGAGCTGCCGGGCGACGTCGTGCTGATGTTCCAGCCCGGCGAGGAGGGCATGGGCGGCGCCGAGATCATGGTGGACGAGGGCGTCCTGGACGCGGCCGGCGAGCGGGTCGCCGCCGCCTACGCCCTGCACGTCTTCTCCACCGCCCTGCCGCGCGGCATGGTCGTCACCCGGCCCGGTCCGATGATGGCCGCCTGCGACGAGGCGCACGTGGTGATCCGCGGGAAGGGCGGGCACGGCTCCTCGCCGCACGGCGCCAAGGACCCGGTCCCCGCGCTCGGCGCCATGATCACCGGGCTGCAGACGATGGTCACCCGCGACCTCGACGTCTTCGACCCCGCCGTCGTCACGGTCGGGTCCGCGCACGCCGGGACGGTCGCGAACGTCATCCCCGAGACGGCCGAGCTGACCGCCACGATCCGGTCCTTCTCCGAGGACGCCCACCGCAGGGTGCGCGCCGGGTTCGAACGGGTCGTGCACGGCATCGCCGCCGCCCACGGCGTGACCGCCGACGTCGACTACCGGGAGCAGTACCCCGTCACCGTCAACACCCCGGACGAGGCGGAGTTCGCGCTCGGCACCGCCCGCGACCTCTTCGGCGGCGACCGCGTCCTGGAGGCGCCCCGCCCGGTCGCGGGATCGGAGGACTTCTCGTTCGTGCTGCGCCGGGTCCCCGGCGCGTTCGTCTGCCTCGGCGCCTGCCCGCCCGGCCGCGACCTCGCGACCGCGCCGATGAACCACTCCCCGCAGGCCGCCTACGACGACTCCGTCCTGCCCGACGCGGCCGCCCTCCTCGCCGAACTCGCCGCCCGCCGCCTGGAGGCCGAGTGACGACCACGGCGCCCGAGGACGAGCAGTCCCCGCCCGCCGCCTCGGTCACCGCCGTCGTCGGGCTGCTCGTCCTGTTCGAGGTGGTGAGCGGGTTCCTGCAGGCGGGCATCGCGCCCGTGCTGCCCAGCATCGGCGACGAATGGGGCGTGTCCGACTCCGCGCTGACCTGGGTGATCGCCGTCCAGTTGCTGTCGGCGGCGGTGTCGCTGCCGGCGTTCGGGCGGCTCGGCGACCTGTACGGGCACCGCCGCATGCTCCGGATCGCGCTGGTGTCGGTCGCGGTGGGCTCGATCATGGTCGCCTTCGCGCCGTCCTTCGGCGTGCTGCTCGCCGGCCGGTTCCTGCAGGGTCCGCTCGCGGCGCTGCTGCCGCTGGAGATCTCGCTGGTGCGCGACCGGCTCCCGGTGGACCTGGCCCGCTCCGCGATCGCCCGGCTCGTCGGCGCGCTCACCCTCGGCGGGCTGCTCGGCGGGCTCGGCATGGGGATCGCGGACGAGGCGTTCGGCGACGTCCGGCTCGCGCTGGGCGTGCCCGCCGTGCTCACCCTGGTCTGCGTGGCGGTCTCGTTCGTCGCCATCCCCGAGTCGGTGCGCCGCGCCACGGGGAGGGTGGACTGGCCGGGCGTCGCCCTCCTCGGGCTCGCCGTCGTCGCCGTCCTGGCCGGGGTGTCCGGTGCGGGCGACAACGGCTGGCTGTCGGGGACGACGCTCCTGCCCGTCCTCGCGGGGCTGGCGCTGCTGGCGGCCTGGGTCGTGGTCGAGCTGCGCACCGCCGATCCGCTGGTCGACCTGCGCGCCATGGCCGGACGGCACGTCGCGCCGTACTACTTCGCCTCGTTCGCGTTCGGTGTCATCTACTTCGGCAGCCAGTCGCCGAACGCCACCTTCTACGCGACCGACCCGGACGAGGCCGGGTACGGGTTCGGCCTGTCGTCGCTGTCGATCGCGCTGGCCATGCTGCCCGCGATGGTGGTCAGCGTCGTCGCGTCGGCGTCCACCGCCGTCATCGCCCGCAGGGTCGGCTACCGCAACGCGCTCATCGGCTCGTTCGTCCTGGTCGCGGTCGGTTTCACCGCCTTCGCCGCGGCGCACGACGTGCTGTGGGTGGTGGTCGCCGAGCTGACCGTGCTGGCCGCCGGGATGGGGGTGGCGCTCGGCGCGATGCCGACCGTGATCGCGGAGGCGTCCGACCCGTCCCGGACCGGCATCTCGACCGCCGTGTACAACAACGTCAAGACCATCGGCGGCGCGGTGGCGGGCGGCATGTTCGGGACGCTGCTCGCCGCGCCGGCGGGCGGCGGCGACCCGGCCGAGGGCGGCTACCTGGCCGTCTGGCTGGTCAGCGCCGCGTTCGCGCTGGCGGCCGCCGTGCTCGCGCTCGCCGCGCGGGGGCGCGCGGCGGCCTGACGCCCGGTGCCGCGCGCCCGGTGCCGGACGCCCTGCTCGGCGGGGCGTCCGGCGGTTGACATTCGGGCGAGTTAGCGCAAACATTCGGGGCGTAGCGAGGAAATCGGGGAGGCGATGTGGCCGCCGAATCACCGGAGGCGCCCGACGGCCGGCGGCTGGCGGTGATGGAGGACGTGGCCGCGATGGCCGGCGTCTCGGCGATGACCGTGTCGCGCGTGCTGAACACCCCCGAGAAGGTGCGGCCGCAGACCCGCGCGCGGGTGATGGCCGCGGTGCAGGCCCTGGACTACCGGCCGAACTCGGCGGCCCGGGTGCTCGCCACCGGGCGTTCCGGGGTGCTCGGCGTCGTCAGCTTCGACACGACGCTGTACGGGCCCGCGTCCACGGTGTTCAGCATCGAGCAGGCCGCCCGCGAGCACGGCTACAACGTGAGCATCGTCAGCCTCAGCTCGCTGAACCGGCGCTCGATCGGGGAGGGCGTGGAGCGGCTGCGCGCCCAGTCCGCGGACGGGATCATGGTCGTGGCCCCGCACGAGTCGGCCGCCGACGGGCTGCGGGAACTGCCCTCCGACACCCCGCTGGTCGCGGTCGGCGCCGGGGGCGATGTGTCCTTCCCCGCCGTGGCGGTCGACCACCGGGCCGGCGCCGAGCGGGCCGTCCGGCACCTGCTGAGCCTCGGCCACCAGACCGTCCTGCACCTGGCCGGGCCCGCCGACTGGGTGGACGCGAGCGGCCGCGCGGACGGCTGGCGGGCCGCGCTGCAGGCCGCCGGACGGGAGGTCCCGGACGCGCCGGCGGGCGACTGGAGCGCCCGGTCCGGCTACGAGATCGGCCGGCAGATCGCCGCCGAGCCCGAGGTCACCGCGGTGTTCGCGGCCAACGACGCGATGGCGCTCGGGTTGCTGCGGGCGCTGCGCGAGGCCGGCCGCGACGTGCCCGGCGAGGTGAGCGTCGTCGGCTTCGACGACGTGCCCGAGGCCGCCTACTTCCCGCCGCCGCTGACGACCGTCCGGCAGAACTTCGGCGAGGTGGGGCGGCGCGCGTTCGGCCTGCTGCTGGACCGGATCGAGGGAGCCTCCCGGCCGGTTCCCGATCCGGCCGCCGCCCGCCGCGTGGTGGAACCCGAGCTCGTCGTCCGGGAGAGCACCGGGGTGCGCCGCCGCACCTGACCCCCGTCCGGAGACCGAGGCCCCTTTCGCCGGGCCATTAGTGTTAGCGCTAACAAAGGAGCGGACATGACAGCCCCCGAGACCGCCGCGCTCCGCACCGAACTCGCCGTCCTGCACCGGCTCCTCGTCGAGGGCGGGCTGGTCGTGTGGACGGCCGGGAACGTCTCCGCCAGGGTGCGCGGCGACCGCTTCCTGATCAAGCCGAGCGGCGTCCCCTACGAGGACCTCACCCCCGACGCGATGGTGCTGTGCGACCTGGAGGGCAAGCCCGTCGGCGACCAGGCGCTCAAGCCGTCCAGCGACGTGTTCGCGCACGCCTACGTGTACCGGCACCGCCCCGACGTCGGGGGCGTGGTGCACACCCACTCCACCTACGCGACCGCCTGGGCGGCGCGCGACGAGCCGATCCCGTGCGTGCTGACCGCGATGGCCGACGAGTTCGGCGGCGAGATCCCGGTCGGCCCGTTCGCGCTCATCGGCGGCGACGACATCGGCCGCGGCATTGTCGAGACGCTCGACGGGCACCGCAGCCCGGCGGTCCTGATGCGCAACCACGGGGTCTTCACCATCGGCGCCGACGCCCGCGCCGCCGTGAAGGCGGCCGTGATGTGCGAGGACGTCGCCCGGACCGTCCACCTGTCCCGCCAGCTCGGCGACCCGCTGCCGATGGACGCGGGCGACATCGACCGGTTGTACGACCGCTACCAGAACGTCTACGGGCAGAGGGGCCAGGCATGAGCTTTCCGAACCGCGAGATCTGGTTCCTCACCGGCAGCCAGGGCCTGTACGGCGAGGACACCCTCCGCCAGGTCGCCGACCAGTCCGGCGCGATCGCCGCGCGGCTCGGCGAGGCGCTGCCGGTCGCGCTGCGCTGGACGCCGGTGCTGACCGGCGCGGACGCGATCCGCCGGATCTGCCTGGACGCGAGCGCCGACGACTCCTGCATCGGCGTGATCGCGTGGATGCACACCTTCTCCCCGGCGAAGATGTGGATCGCCGGCCTGGACGTGCTGTCCAAGCCGCTGCTGCACCTGCACACGCAGGCGAACGTCGAGCTGCCGTGGCACTCGATCGACATGGACTTCATGAACCTGAACCAGGCCGCGCACGGCGACCGGGAGTTCGGCTACATCCAGTCGCGGCTCGGCGTCGCCCGCAAGACCGTCGCCGGGCACGTCTCCGACCCGGTGGTGGGCGCCCGGATCGCCGGGTGGGCGCGGGCGGCGGCCGGGCACCACGAGCTGCGCACGCTGAAGCTGGCCCGGTTCGGCGACAACATGCGGGACGTCGCGGTCACCGAGGGCGACAAGGTCGAGGCGCAGCTCCGGTTCGGCGTCTCCGTCAACACCTACGGCGTGAACGACCTGGTGGAGGTGGTGGACGCCGTCCCCGACGTCGACGTCACCGAGCTGGTCAAGGAGTACGAGGACGCCTACGACGTCGTCCCGGAGCTGCGGCCGGGCGGCGACCGGCACGAGTCGCTCCGCTACGGCGCCCGCATCGAACTGGGCCTGCGGACGTTCCTGGACGGCGGCGGCTTCAAGGCGTTCACCACGAACTTCGAGGACCTCGGCGGGCTGCGGCAGCTGCCCGGCCTCGCCGTGCAGCGGCTGATGGCCGACGGCTACGGCTTCGGCGGCGAGGGCGACTGGAAGACGGCGACGCTGCTGCGCACGCTGAAGGCCGCGTCCGCCGGGCTGCCGGGCGGCACCTCGTTCATGGAGGACTACACCTACCACCTGGAGCCCGGCAACGAGCTGATCCTCGGCGCGCACATGCTGGAGGTCTGCCCGTCCATCGCGGCCGGGCGGCCGGCGCTGGAGATCCACCCGCTCGGCATCGGCGGGCGCGAGGACCCCGTGCGGCTCGTGTTCGACGCCGAGCCGGGGCCGGCCGTGGTGGTGGGCCTCGCCGACATGGGGGACCGGTTCCGGCTCGTCGCGAACGAGATCGAGGTCGTTCCGCCGCCCGAGCCCCTGCCGATGCTGCCGGTCGCCCGCGCGGTGTGGCGGCCGCTGCCGGACCTGCGCACCTCCACCGAGGCGTGGCTGACGGCGGGAGCGCCGCACCACACCGTCCTGTCCGCCGCGCTCGGCACCGAGGAGCTGCACGACCTCGCCGAGATGGCCGGGGTCGAGCTGCTGACGATCGACGCCGGCACCACGCTGCGCCAGTTCGCCAAGGAGATCCGCTGGAACCAGGCGTACCATCGCCTGGCCCAGGGCCTGTAGAGGAGGAGCCGTATGAGCGGGGACGAGCGGTACGTCGTCGGCATCGACTTCGGCACGCTGTCGGGGCGGGCGGTGGTCGTCCGCGTCCGGGACGGCGCCGAACTGGGCGACGGCGTCCACGAGTACGGCCACGGGGTGATCGACGAGCAGCTGCCGTCCGGGGTCCGGCTCGCTCCGGACTGGGCGCTCCAGGCGCCCGGCGACTGGCTGGACGTGCTGCGCCTCGCCGTGCCGAAGGCACTGGCGGTCGCGGGCGTCCCGGCGTCGCAGGTCATCGGCCTCGGGACGGACTTCACCGCGTGCACCGTCCTGCCGGCGGCGGCCGACGGCACCCCCCTGTGCGAGCGGTACCCGGACCGCCCGCACGCCTGGCCGAAGCTGTGGAAGCACCACGCCGCCCAGCCGCAGGCCGACCGGATCAACGCGCTGGCCGCCGAGCGCGGCGAGCCGTGGCCCGCCCGCTACGGCGGCAAGATCTCCTCGGAGTGGCAGTTCGCGAAGGCGCTGCAGGTGCTGGAGCAGGACCCGGAGCTGTACGCCGAGGCCGACCGCTGGATCGAGGCGTCCGACTGGATCGTCTGGCGGCTCACCGGCACCGAGTCCCGCAACATCTGCGCGGCCGGCTACAAGGGCATCTACCAGGACGGCCGGTACCCGTCCCGCGAGTTCCTCGCCGGGCTGCACCCCGGCTTCGCCGGCTTCACCGACAAGCTCGGCCACGAGATGGCGCCGCTCGGCGGCCTCGCCGGGACGCTGACCGCGCGGGCCGCCGGATGGACGGGCCTGCCCGAGGGCATCGCGGTCGCGGTCGGCAACGTCGACGCGCACGTCACCGCAGCGGCGGCCGACGCCGTCCGGCCCGGCCAGATGGTCGCGATCATGGGCACGTCCACCTGCCATGTCGTGTCGTCGGACCGGCTCGCCGAGGTCCCCGGCATGTGCGGCGTCGTCGCCGACGGCGTCGTGCCGGGCCTGTGGGGCTACGAGGCGGGCCAGTCCGGCGTCGGCGACATCTTCGGCTGGTTCGTCGACAACTGCGTGCCCGCCTACTACAACCAGGTCGCCGCCGCGGAGGGGAGGACCGTCCACGAGCACCTGACCGCGCTTGCCGAGGCGCAGCCGGTCGGACGGCACGGTCTCGTCGCGCTCGACTGGCACAACGGCAACCGCTCGGTCCTGGTCGACCACGACCTGTCCGGGCTCGTCGTCGGCCAGACCCTCGCCACCAGACCCGAGGACGTCTACCGCGCGCTCATCGAGGCGACCGCGTTCGGCGCCCGGATGATCGTGGAGACGTTCGAGGCGTCCGGCGTGCCCGTCGGAGAGATCGTCGTCGCGGGCGGGCTGATGAAGAACACCTTCCTCATGCAGGTGTACGCCGACGTGCTGCGCCGCCCGCTGTCGGTGATCGGGTCGGCGCAGGGCCCGGCGCTCGGCTCGGCGATCCACGCCGCCGTCGCCGCCGGCGCCTACCCCGACATCACCGCGGCCGCCGCCAGGATGGGCCGCCGAGTGCCGAACGCGTACGTCCCCGACCGGCCCCGAGCCGACGCCTACGACGACCTCTACGAGATCTACCGCACCCTCCACGACCACTTCGCCAACGGCGAGATCATGCACCGCCTACGCGCCCTCCGCTGACCCGCCCCTTCGTTGATCTGCGGCGTGTTGTTGTTATGAGGCGCCTCATAACAAC
>NZ_JBEYTW010000144.1:0-17188 GCF_040643275.1 Spirillospora sp. NPDC047418 | reverse complement strand
CCCCGCCGCTCGGGGGGAGCCCCGGCCCGCCGCCGTGCCGCGGGCGCGCCCGCGCGCCCGGCCGGGGCCGGTCCCGGGTCAGGAGATGCCGCGGTCGCGCAGGATCCGCTCGATCTCCGCCATCTCCGGGTCGCCGCCGGTCCGCTCCGGGCCCGGCACGGCGCCCTTCGGCTTCGCGCCGCCGCCCGCGGACCTGCGGCCGCCCTCGCCGGCGGCCTTCCCCGCGCCCCGCCCGCCGTCCGGCGCCGCGTCCGCGCGGCGGCTCAGCATCGCGCCGGACGCCAGGAACAGCAGCACGGCGAGGCCGCCGACGGCGACGCCCGCCCACTTCACCGGGCTGAACGCCAGGTCGACGAAGAACTCCGTCACCCCGGTCATCGCCGCCGCCAGCGGCACCAGGGACAGCGCGGCCCCGCGCAGGCCCGTGCCCGCGCCGCGGCGGCGGTAGACGCCCCAGCTGATCACCAGCCCGGCCAGGGTGACCCCGAGGCTGATCGCGAAAATGACTGCGTCGCTCATACCGGCCCCTCATCTCCGTACGGTGGTGCTCCTCCCATCGTCACACGCGGAACGGCGGTCTCGCTCCTCCGGGCGGACGGTTCCCGAGCAGGGGAATCTCCTCCTGCGGGGTCAGGCGGTCAGGGAGCGGAGCATCTCCAGGTCGACCTCGCGCAGCGAGGCCACCACGGTGCGGCCCGGCGCGGGCGGGATCGGCAGGAGGCCGGGGACCGCCACGGTGGCGCAGCCCGCCGCCTCCGCCGCCGCGACGCCGTTCGGGGAGTCCTCCAGGACGGCGCAGCGGGCCGGGTCGGCGCCCAGCCGCGCGGCGGCGGTCAGGTACGGCTCGGGGGCGGGCTTGGTGCGGGCGACCTCGTCGCCGGCGACGCTGAGCGCGAAGTGCTCGCGGCCGATCGCGTCCAGCACCGGCTCGATCAGCCGCCGGTGGCTGGAGGACACCAGCGCGGCCGGGACCCCGGCGGCGCGGATCTCCGCGAGCAGCTCCTTGGCGCCGGGCATCATCGGGACGCAGGCGGTGAGCCGCTCGGCCATGCCGTCCAGCATCCGCCGCCCGACCTCCGCCGGGTCGGCGTCGGCGCCGGTCAGCTCGAGCATGTAGGCGACGGCGACGGACAGGGAGCCGCCGACGAGCCTCTCCTGGTGGGCGGGGGTCCACACGCCGCCCAGCCACGCCATGACCTCGGACTCGACCTCCAGCCAGACCCGCTCGGAGTCGATCAGCAGGCCGTCCATGTCGAAGAGCACGGCCTGCAGGCCGCCAGTGGGGGTGCACATGTAACCCCACCATAACCAGGAGATCGCGGGGAGCTCACGGGCGTCCGCATGCCGGGACGCCGCCGGCGGGGGCGGCCCTTCTTGGACGAGGTGTGCAAAGAGACGGTGACGGATGGGGGACCGGACCGATACCGTGCCAGCAGTGACTACCAACGGGTAAGGAACGGCATGAGCGCGTACCGCATCATCCTCGTCGGCACCGACGGCTCGGACTCCTCGTTCCGCGCGGTGGACCGTGCCGCGCAGCTGGCCGCCGCGACCGGCGCCACCCTGCTGATGGCCTCGGCCTACAGCCCGATGCCCGAGCGCGAGCGCGCCAGCGCCGCCGACCGGCTCGGGGACCTGGCGTACAAGGTGCAGGGCTCGACGCCCGCCGACGACGCGCTGCGGGCGGCGCGGGAGCGGGCGGTCGCGGCCGGCGCCACCGACATCGAGCAGATCGCCGTCGAGGGCGACCCCGTGGACACCCTCGCCAAGCTCACCAAGGAGCGCGGGGCCGACCTCGTCGTCGTCGGGAACCGGGGCCTGAACAGCCTCGCCGGCCGCATCCTCGGCTCGGTGCCGGCGAACCTGTCGCACCGCACCCCCTGCGACGTGCTGATCGTCCACACCACCCCGAAGGGCAAGTGAGCGGGCCGCCCGGCCGGCGCGTCCCGGCCGGTGCTTTCAGCCGGAGGCGTACAGGGCGGGGGTCTGGCCCGCGGAGGGTGGGGTAGGTCACTGTCAGGACGTAGGCTGACAGCCACCGGATCATGAGCGGGGCCCCCGACCCCGGGAATGGCGCCCCCGTCGGTGACGCTGTACGTGGGCGTCGGAAGGAGGCAGCGCGTGGTCGAGCTCGAGAGCGTGCCGGAACTCGTCGACCCGGTGCTCGTGGCCGCCTTTGAGGGGTGGAACGACGCCGGGGAGGCCGCCAGCGGGGTGATCGCGCATCTGGAGTCGACCTGGGAGGCGGTGCCGGTCGCCGAGCTCGATCCCGACGACTACTACGACTTCCAGGTCACCCGCCCGATCGTGGAGATGACCGACGGGGAGACCCGCGGCATCACCTGGCCGACGACGCGGGTGTCGTGGGCGCGGCTGCCGGGCGGCAAGGACGTGGTGCTGCTGCACGGCATCGAGCCGAACATGCGCTGGCGGTCGTTCTGCCGCGAGCTGGTCGGGCTGATGCTGGAGCTCGGCATCCGCAACGTCGTGCTGCTGGGCGCGCTGCTGGCCGACGCGCCGCACACCCGG
The DNA here is from genome assembly GCF_040643275.1 of Spirillospora sp. NPDC047418. Lineage (NCBI taxonomy): Bacteria > Bacillati > Actinomycetota > Actinomycetes > Streptosporangiales > Thermomonosporaceae > Spirillospora > Spirillospora sp. NPDC047418. The sequence continues at coordinate 14,659 of NZ_JBEYTW010000144.1, read as the reverse complement.
CCGGTGCCCGTCACCGGCGCCGCGTCGGAGGCCGGTCTGGTCAGCACGCTGCATCTGGAGCCGGCCCGCTACGAGGGGCCGACCGGCATCCTCGGGGTGCTGCAGGACGCGTGCGCGAAGGCCGACCTCGACACGGTGTCGCTGTGGGCGGCGGTCCCCCACTACGTGGCGCAGCCGCCGTCGCCGAAGGCGACGCTGGCGCTGCTGCGCCGCGTCGAGGACCTGCTGGACGTCACCGTCCCGCTCGGGGAGCTGCCGGAGGAGGCGCGCGCCTGGGAGCACGGCGTGAACGAGCTCGCCGAGGAGGACTCCGAGGTCGCCGAGTACGTCCGGACGCTGGAGGAGCAGAAGGACGCCACCGAGCTGCCGGAGGCCAGCGGCGACGCCATCGCCCGCGAGTTCGAACGCTACCTGCGCCGCCGCGACCCGGGACGCGGCCCGGCCTAGCGCCTATACTCGATCGCGTCCGGTTCCCGGCGATGGCCCGCGCACGCCGCGAAGTGCGCCGATCATGACTCTCTCGTTCTCGGCGGGCGGTGGCGTCCGGCGCCGGTGAGCGCCCGGACGCCGGGCCCGGCGATCCGGGTCCGGCCTCCGCGCGAGCTGCGCCGGCAGCGCCGCCACCGCGGCCATCCCTGCTGGGACCATCTCGTCGCCGCGCCGCTGTGGCCGCTGCACGGCGCCAACCTCGGGACGCTGCTGCGCACCTGCGACGCCGTCGGCGCCTGCATGGCCGTCCCCCGCTTCTCCTGGGTGCCGGACGCGCTCGACCGCGGCAACACCCTGCGCCGTCCCGCCTGCGTCCACTGGGTGAACGACCCGCTCGGCTGGCTGGCCCGGCAGCGGGAGGCCGGGTCCCGGGTCGTCGGCGTGGAACTCGCCGACGAGGCGCTGCGGCTCGCCGACCTGCCCGCGGCGCGGGTCCGGACGGTCGCCGTGCTCGGGCACGAGCGGACCGGCATCCCGGCGGAGGCGCTGGACCTGCTCGACGTGGCCGTCGAGATCCCCATGGTGGGGAACGGAAGCAGCCTGAACGTGGCCGTCGCCGGGTCGCTGGTGCTCTACAAGCTCGCCGGCCTGCTGTGAGCGGTCAGAGGGCGACGCCGAGGAGGGCGTCGGTGATGGCCCTGACCTGCGCGGGTGCCTGCTCGTCCGTACCGTCGCGGCCGGCCCAGTCGTCGATGGCGGCGAGGGCGGCCGGGGCGTCCAGGTCGTCGGCGAGGTGGCCGCGGACCGCGGCGGCCAGCGGCGCGGCGGGCGGCCCGGACGGGCGGGCGGCGGCGGCGCGCCAGCGGGCGAGGCGGGCGACCGCCGCCTCCAGTTGGTCCGGGGTCCACTCCCAGTCGGCGCGGTAGTGGTGGGCGAGCAGTGCCAGCCGGATCGCCATCGGGTCGGCGCCGCCCCGGCGCAGCCTGGACACGAACACCAGGTTGCCGCGCGACTTCGACATCTTCTCGCCGTCGAGGCCGACCATGCCGGCGTGGACGTAGGCGTGGGCGTGCGGGCGCTCGCCGGTGGCGACCTGGGCGTGCGAGGCGCTCATCTCGTGGTGCGGGAAGGCGAGGTCGGAGCCGCCGCCCTCCACGTCGAACGCCATGCCGAGGTACTCGACGGAGATCGCCGAGCATTCCACGTGCCAGCCGGGGCGGCCCTCGCCGAACGGGGAGTCCCAGCCGGGCTCGCCGGGGCGGCGCGCCATCCACAGCAGCGGGTCGAGGGGGTCGCGCTTGCCGGCGCGCAGCGGGTCGCCGCCGCGCTCGGCGAACAGCGGGGTCATCTCCTCGCGGCCGAGGCGGCTGACCCCGCCGAAGGACGGGTCGGCGGCGACCGGGAAGTAGACGTCGCCGTCCACCCGGTAGGCGGCGTCGCGGCCGCGCAGCTTCTCGATCATCTCGACGACGAGCGGGATCGCCTCGACGGCGCCGATGTAGCGGTCGGGCGGCAGGATCCGCAGCGCGGTCATGTCCTCGCGGAACAGCTGGATCTCGCGGTCGGCGAGGGCGCGCCAGTCCTCGCCGGTCTGCTCGGCACGTTCCAGGAGCGGGTCGTCGACGTCGGTGGCGTTCTGCACGTAGTGGACGCGGTGGCCGAGGTCGCGCCAGACGCGGTTGACGAGGTCGAACGCGAGGTAGGTGTTGGCGTGGCCGAGGTGGGTCGCGTCATAGGGGGTGATGCCGCACACGTACATCCGGGCGGTCTCGCCGGGGGCGGTGGGGCGCGCGGCGCCCGCCCCGGTGTCGTACAGGGCCAGCGGACGGTCGGCGGCGGGCAGGCCCGCGTCGGGCAGGCTGGGGACTTCGGAGGCGGGCCACGATCGCATACGGAAAGCTTATCCATGCGCAGCTAGCGGCATTACTCCGAGATCATGGCAAGTGTCCCCCGCCGCCCGGGAAGGCGCCCTCCGGTCCCGGTCCGCCTCGGTCAGGCGGGGCGGACGCGCGGGTCCAGGAACGCGTAGCCGATGTCGACGAGCAGGTTCGCGACGGTCACCGAGAACGTCACCAGCAGCGTCACCCCGATGATCACCGGGGTGTCGCCGGCCGCGATGGACTGGTACACCAGCTGCCCGACGCCCTGCAGCCCGAACACCTTCTCGGTGACGATCGTGGAGCCGATCAGGGCGCCGAGGTCGATGCCGAGCTGGGTGACGACGGGGGTCAGCGCCGCCCGCAGCGCGTGCCCGCGGACGACGCGGCGCTCCGGCAGGCCCTTGGCGCGGGCCGTGCGCACGTAGTCCTCGTCCAGGACGTCGAGCATCGCCCCGCGGGTGAGGCGGGTGTAGGCGGCCATCATCAGGAACGCCAGCGCGAACCACGGCAGGACCATCCGGCGCAGGAAGTGCTCCTGCAGCGGCGGGCCGGCCTCGAAGAGGTGGACGCCGCCCGCGCCCAGCCCGATCGTGAACAGCGACAGCAGCGCCAGCGCCATCACGAACGGCGGTGTCGACAGGCCGGCCAGGACGAACACGGTGACGGTCCGGTCCCACAGGCCCCGCGCCCGGGACGCGCCGGTGACGCCGGTGACGATGCCGCCCGCGAACCACAGGGCCGCCGCGCCCGACACCAGGCACAGCGTCGTCGGGAGCCGCGCGCCGATCAGCGCCGTGACCGGCGTCCCGTTGACGTAGGAGTCGCCGAGGTCGCCGCGCGGCAGCCGGGCGAGGAACCACCAGTACTGGACGAGGAGCGGCTGGTCCAGGCCGAGGTTGCGGCGGATCTGCGCGAACGTCTCGGGGGTCGCGCGGGGCCCGCCGATGACGCGCTCGACCGGGACGGGCGACAGGTGCAGGATCGCGAACGTCAGCGTCGCGACCAGCCACAGCACGACGGCGGCGTACAGCAGGCGGCGGAGGACGAAGCGCGGCACCGGCGGTCACCTCCCGGCGGCGGCGCGGTCGCCGCGCGGGTCGAGGGCGTTGCGGACTCCGTCGCCGAGCAGGTTGAACGCCAGCGTGGTGGCCAGCAGCAGCAGGCCGGGGACGGCGAGCAGCCACCAGGCGGTGCGGAACTGCTCGCCGCCCTCGCCGAGCATCGACCCCCAGCTCGGCATCGGCGGCCGGACCCCGACGCCGAGGAACGACAGGGTCGCCTCGGACACGATCGAGGACGGGACGAGCAGCGAGGTCAGCACGGTGATCTGCGCGGCGAGGTTCGGCAGCACCTCGGTGGCCATGATGCGGGCGTTGGAGGCGCCGAGGGCGCGGGCCGCCTCGATGAACTGCTGCTCGCGCAGCGCCAGCACCTGCCCGCGGATGGTGCGGCCGTAGGCGGCGAACGAGAAGAACGCGATGACCAGGACGGTCATGGCGAGGCTCGCGGCGGGCGAGGAGATCTGGAACGTGGTCGCCAGCATGATCGCGACCAGCAGGTAGGGCAGCGCGAGGATCATGTCCATCAGCCGGGCCAGCAGCGTGTCCACGGCGCCGCCGGCGAACCCGGCGAGGGTGCCGGCGACGGTCCCGGCGGCCGAGGCGAGCGCGGCCGCGCCGATCCCGGCGGCCAGCGAGATCCGCGCCCCGTAGGCGGCGCGGACGAGGACGTCGCGGCCGAGCTGGTCGGCGCCGAGCGGGAAGCCGGCGCCGGGGCCGCGCGGCTGCCCGCCCGCGTCCAGGCCCGTCCGCGGGAACGTCGCGGCGTAGGGGTGGCCGGTCAGGTGCGCCCACAGCGGCGCCAGCGCCGCGAACACCGTGATCAGCGCGAGCACGGCGAGGGAGGCGACGGCGGGCCGGTCGCGCCGGAACCGGTCGAAGGCGAGCCGGGCGGGGGTGCGGCCGGGTACCGCCTCCGGCGCCGGGGTGCCGGGGGCGGTGCCGGCGGGCGGCTCGCGGGTGCCGAGGTCGGCGTAGCCGGTCATGAGAACGTGACCCGGTTGAGGTCGTAGGCGCGGTACTGCGGCAGGTAGTGGGTGTTATGGACGCGCGCGGAGTGGAAGATCGGGGTCCGCTGGTTGATGAGGGGCACGACCGCGGCGTCCTCCATGATGCGGTGGTCGGCCTGCGCCCAGTACCCGGACGCGGTGGCGACGTCGCGGGCGTTGAGCGCGTGGTCGATGAACCGGTTGACGGCGGGGTCGTCGAAGCCGCCGTAGTCGCTGGAGTTGGGGCCGTAGTGGCGTCCGTCGAACAGCGGGACGATGCTGGTGCGGCCGTTGTTGCCGTACCAGTCGGGCACCCAGCCGGGGACGGCGATGTCCCATTTCCCGGCGCGGGCGCGCGCCGGGGTGACGAGGGTGGTGCGGTAGAAGGCGCCGCTGGTGTCGGGCCGGAGCCGGGCGGTGATGCCGCAGGCGGCCAGGTCGCCGGCGATCGCCCGCGCGATCTGGGGGTGGTTGCCGCTGAGCCGGTGGGGGAACGTCAGGGTGAGGCCGTGCGGGTACCCGGCGCGGGCCAGCATCCGCCGGCACTTGCCGGGGTCTCCCCTGTCGCCGGGCGTCGGGTAGAGGTCGAACTCCTGGTGCCCGACGCTGTGCGGCGGGATGACCTGGTGGAGGACCTGGGCGATGTCGGGGCCGCCGTAGATCCGCACCACCGCGGCCTTGTCGACGGCGTAGGTGATCGCCCGCCGGACCTCGGTCCGGCCGAGCGCGCCCCCGTTGTTCGGGCTGAGGGTGTTGAACACCAGGTAGGGGTCGAGCGCCGACCCCTCCATGATCGCGAAGCCGGGGTCGGAGCGCAGTCCGGCGATCTTCGCGGCCGGGACCGGCTGGTCCCAGGGCAGGTCGGCGGCGCCGCTCTCCAGCATGCCCTGCACGTCGTCCGGGGAGTCGTGCCCGAGCGAGATCTCGATGCGGTCGGGGTTCTGCTCGCGGAGCGGGTCGGACGCGGCCCGCCAGTTCGGGTTCCGCTCCAGGACGTACCGCTCGCCGGGCGTGTAGGAGGTGATCTGGTAGGGGCCGTCGGAGATGGTGTTCCGCCGGAACTCGGGGCTGTCGGGGATGTAGCGGTCGTACTCGGCGGGCGCCGCCGCGGCGAACTCCAGGGCGAGCAGGTCGGTGAGGTCGCTGGCGGGCCGGTTCAGTTTGATCACGAGGGTCTTGGCGTCCCTGGCGGCCAGCCCGGGGACCCCGGTCGTCCGCTGGTAGCGGGCCATCGCGGCGGCGCTGCCCGGGTCGACGCGGGCGTAGCCGGCGCAGAAGCGGTCCATGCCGGCGATCGTCTCGATGTAGTAGGCCCTGCCGCCGGACGGGGCGGCCGGGTTGCAGGTCCGCTTGATGCCGCGGACGAAGTCGGCCGCGGTCACCTCGCGGGGCGGGCTGGTGTTCCACAGCACGCCGCCGCGCAGCCTGATCGTGTAGGTGCGGCCGTCGCGGCCGAGGCCGCCGTTGCGCGCGTCCGGGATCTCCAGCGCCACGTCCGGCCGCACCGTGACGGCCTCCCCGAAGTCGTTGGACGCCCGGTACCCGAACAGGGTCCGGGAGAACTGGCGGGCGAGGAGCCCGCCCCAGGTGGTGTACACGGCGGCGGTGTCGAGGTGGTCCACGTCGGAGGACCCGGCGACCCGCAGCGTGCCGCCCCGGACGGGCTTCTCGCCGCCGCCGCAGCCGGCCAGTGCGAGCAGCACCGCGGCGAGACCGGCCGCGACCGCCCGCGCCCGCGCCGTCTCCGACGAAGATCGCATTAAGTAGTCAATTTAGCACCGACTGTCACGCTGCCGCAGCCGGAAGCGGCATCCCGGCCGGGGCCTAGAGCACTCGCGACCAGGCGTCCCCTTCGCCGGGGGCGGCGGAGAAGTCGTAGCGGACGCCGCGGCCGAGCGCGACGAGGCTCACCGACGTCGTCCCCCACACCCGCCCGTCGCCCAGGTCCAGCAGCGGCAGCAGGGCACGGTGGTCGGCGCGGGGCAGCCCGTCGCCCTCCAGCAGCGGCGGCCAGGCGCCCCACGCCCGCCGCACCGGCCCGTCCGGGCCGGGCTCGGGGCGCGGCGCGGCGGCCAGCCGCGGCCGGAAGTGGGCCAGCCGCGCGGCCATGTAGGCGTCCTCGGTCTCGCCCTCCAGCTGCTCCTCGCCCTCCAGCCCGCTGTTGACGATCATGTGCAGGCCGGGTCCGAGGGTCCGCTCGGTGAGCGCCTCCCCGTTCCAGCTCCACAGCCGCACCCGGTCCGGTTCCGCGCCGACGAGGTGGAACGGGTCGAACACCGCGAGGTCGAGCTCGCCGAGCTTGCCGTCGGCGGCGACCCGCAGCGGCAGCTCGCCGCGCGACGCGCGCGCCGCCTCCGGCGCCATCCGGCCGCGCCCGTTCAGCACCACCGCGACGCGCGGCGCGTCCGGGTCCACGGCCAGCCACGTCCCGCCGGCGCGCAGGTCGCGCCCGCCGACGAGCCCCGGCCGGTCCGGCCAGTGCCGCCCCGGGCCCGCCCACTCGCGGGCGACGAACTCGTCCCGCACCCCCACCACGAGCACGGGCACCGGGGACGAGGGATCCACGCTGATGATCGCCGTACACATCCCCCAATTGCAGCACTCCGCGCATTTCGCCGCGCGGGCGGGGGCGGGCTACAGCGGCGGCCAGGGGATGGCGGGCCAGTCCTCCGGGGGGTAGGGGTGGATGCGGTGCTCGAGCATCAGCTCCACCCGGCGGCGGGTCGCGTCGACCTCGCCGGGGGTGAGGAGGTCGGCGAGGCGGGCGCCGAGGGCGCCGCGCAGGGCCGCCTCGACGCGGCCGAGGCCGTCCAGGGCCTCGGCGGTGAGGGGCTTGCCGCGCCACTGCCACAGGACGGTGCGGAGCTTGTACTCGGTGGAGAAGCACACGCCGTGGTCGCAGCCGTAGACGTGCCCGTCGCCGGGCGGCAGCAGGTGGCCGATCTTGCGGTCGGCGTTGTTGACGACGGCGTCGAACACCGACATGCGGCGGATCGCCTCGTCCTCGGAGCGGGACAGCGCGACGAGGTCGACGTCGGGGTCGGGCTCCACCCACAGCTGCACCATGCCGGGCCCGTAGGGGCCGTCGCGGTGGACGGTGGGCGGGACGGTGCCCCAGCCCATCACCTTGGACACCTCGTAGGCGGCGACCTCCCGCTCTGCGAGGGTGCCGTCGGGGAAGTCCCACAGCGGGCGCTCGCCGGCGACGGGCTTGTAGACGCAGTTGGCGGTGGTGCCGTCGTGCTCGATCGAGCAGTACAGGGTGGCGTTGGACGCCTGCACGAGGCGGCCCTCCACGCCGAGGCGCCCGGCCGACAGCAGCCGCTCGGCGGCGGCGGCGTCGCGGGGCGGCACCGGGCGTCCGGTCGCGCCGCGGCCCGTGCCGTCCGCCGGCGCCCGGTCCCGGGAGGACTGCGTCATGGGTTCATTCTCCCGGCCGCGCCGTCCATGATCCAGCACACGTCCATGATCCGGCACACGTCCATGATCCGGCACACGCCCATGGCCGAGTACGCGGGGACCGTCATCTCAGCCCTTGTACCCGTTCTGGCGCGGGCAGACGTGCCCGGCGCCGTCCAGCGGCAGCCCGCACAGCGGGCAGGGGGGCCGCCCGGCGGCGACGACCTTCAGGGCGCGCTCGGCGAACGCGCGGGCCTGCGCGGGGCTGATCCGGACCCGCAGCACCGCGATCGCCGGGTCGTCCTCGCCGACCTCGGGCTCCTCCTCGGTCTCGGTGACCTCCTGCGCCTCGATGACGACCCGCTCGTCGCCCGGGTCCCAGGCGAGGGCCATCGTGCCGACCTTGAACTCCTCCTCCACCGGCTGGTCGAGGGGGCCGTCGTCCGCCAGCTCCGACGGGGTGACGGCGGGCACCGGGGCGTCGCCGCCGCTGCGCCGCAGGACCTCGTCCAGGAGCTCCTCCAGCCGCTCGGCCAGCAGCGTCACCTGGAACTTCTCCAGCCCGACGCTGGTGACGCGGCGGCCGGCGCGGGCCTGCAGGTAGAAGGCGCGGTCGCCGGGCCGCCCGACGGCGCCGGCGACGAAGCGCTCCGGCAGGTCGTAGGAGATGACGGGCATGAGACGACCCTACGCGCCGCCGCCGACGGGCGCGTCATCCGGCCCGAGTCCGTCTTTCCCGGAACCTTCCGCGGGCGGCGGCGGGACCAGCGCGGCAGTGTCGCCTCCGGTGTCGTTGAGCCGGACGACGAACGGCCGCGTCTCGGTGTAGCGGATCGCGGTGAGCGAGGCGGGGTCGGCCTGGATCCGCTGGAACTGGTCCAGGTGGAGGCCGAGGGCGTCGGCGACGATCGACTTGATGATGTCGCCGTGGCTGCACACGGCGTACAGGGCGTCCGGGCCGTGCTCGGCGGCGATGCGCCCGTTCCAGTCGCGGACGGCGGCGACGGCGCGGTGCTGCGCCGCGGCGAGGGACTCGCCGTCCTCGCCGGGGAACCGGGCGGCGCTCGGGTGCGCCTGCACGACCCGCCACAGCGGCTCCTCGGCGAGCTCCTTGAGCGGGCGGCCCGTCCAGTCGCCGTAGCGGACCTCGCCGAACCGCTCGTCGGTCTCGGTCTTCTCGATCGGCGGGGCGTGCCCGGCGGCGATGATCCCGGCGGTCTCGGCGCAGCGTTCGAGGGGGCTGGACACGACGGCGGCGAGCGGCAGCGGCGCGAGCCGGGCGGCGAGCGCGGTGACCTGGGCGCGGCCGCGGTCGTCGAGGGGCACCCCGGGGGTCCAGCCGGCGAGCACCGGTCCGGTCATCGCGGTCAGGCCGTGCCTCACCAGGAGAAGGGTCGTCACGGCGGCCACTCTAGGAGATGCCCGGCATAGCGGCGCGCTGCGGTGCCGGTGCGCGAGAATGCGTGCCGTGATCGTGGACAAGGCCATCTACGCCGGCGGGACGCGCAGCGACATCGACGGCGACATCAGCGACGCCTTCGACCTCGCCCGCGAGGACGGCGACTGCTTCCTGTGGATCGGGCTCTTCGAACCGGACGAGGCCGAGTTCGACCTGGTCAAGGACGAGCTGAACCTGCATCCCCTGGCCGCCGAGGACGCGGTGTCCGCGCACCAGCGGCCGAAGATGGAGCGCTACGGCGACACGCTGTTCGTGGTGCTGAAGACGCTGACCTACCTCGACGCGACGTCCGACATCGAGGTCGGCGAGATCATGGTGTTCCTCGGCCGCGACTTCGTCGTGACCGTGCGGCACGGCACCGGGAACCCGCTCGGCCCCGTCCGCGAGCGGCTGGAGGACGACCCGGAGCTGCTCGGGCACGGCGCGGCCGGCGTCCTGTACGCGGTGTGCGACGAGGTCGTCGACCGGTACGGGCTCGTCGCGCACGAGGTCGAGGTCGACATCATCGGGCTGGAGCGGGCCGTGTTCGACCCGGGCGCGCGGGACGTCACCGCCGACATCTACTCCCTCAAGCGGGAGGTGCTGGAGTTCCGCGGCGCCGAGGACCCGCTCGTCCCGGTGATGCAGGAGATCGCCAAGGGCCGGGTCGCCGAGTGCGGCTCCACCCGCGAGTACTTCCGCGACGTCCTGGACCACCTGCTGCGCGTGGACGGGCAGGTCGACGCGCACAACGAGCTGCTCAACAGCGTGCTGACCGCGCACCTGGCGCTGCTCGGCAAGCAGCAGAACGAGGACATGCGCAAGATCTCCGCGTGGGCGGCGATCATCGCGGTGCCGACCGCGATCGCGGGGATCTACGGCATGAACTTCGACCACATGCCCGAGCTGCACTGGAGCTTCGGCTATCCGCTGGTCATCGGGGTGATGGCGGCCTCGTGCGTGCTGCTGTTCCGGCGCCTGCGCAGGAGCGGCTGGCTCTGACCGGGGCGGGTCAGCGGGTGTCGTCGCGCGGCGGCGGGGCGGCCAGCAGGACCGCCCACAGGTGCGACTCGGCGCCCCGCGACTCCAGCCGCCGCCGGATCCGGTCCACGCCGCCGCGGGTGGGCAGCGCCAGCCAGACCAGCAGTGGGTAGCCGGCGGCGAACCCGGCGACGAACACCGCCTCGCTGTGCGCGACCATCGCCAGCGGCAGGCCGACCAGGATGACGCCCTCGGCCAGCGCGAACCGCAGCAGCACCGCTTGCCGGAACATCATCAGCGCGGCCCGCGCCGCCGCGGCGGGCTCGGCGCCCGGCGGCATCGGGCGCGGCGCGCGGGGCCCGGCCAGCAGCGCGGTGAGCGCGGCGGCGGCGAGCGGCGCGTAGATCCACGGGGGCGCGCCGCCGGCGCCGTCCCGCACGATCAGCGGCATGATCGCCAGGATGAGGACGGGCGCGGCGAGCAGCACCAGCATCATCGCGCGCAGCCGGCCGAGCTCGGTGCCGCCCCGCAGGGAGGCGAGGTAGCCGGGGTCGTCGCCCGGCCCCGCGCCGAAGACCGGCGCCATGTCCGGACCGCCGTCGCCGTCCGGCGACTTCGGCGAGTACATCGAGAACGGGGGTGGCGCCATGGCTGCGCACTTTAGCCCGGCGGCGGCCCCTGCAGTAGATCCGACCAGGATCTTTGCGCCGGGGGTGGATCCGCGCCGGCCGATCGCTCACTTTCCGCGCGCCCGGCGCGGACCGCTACATTGACCGCCTATGAAGGAGCGTCACCTCGGGCGGAGCGGGCTGCTGGTGTCCCGGCTGGGTCTCGGCACCATGACCTGGGGGCAGGACACCGACCCGGACGAGGCCGCGGCGCAGCTCGTCGCGTTCGTGGACGCCGGGGGGACGCTCGTGGACACCGCCGACGTCTACTCGGGCGGCGTCGCCGAGCGGATCCTCGGCCACCTGCTGCGCGACACCGTCGACCGGGACGGCCTGGTCGTCGCGACGAAGGCGGCGATCCGGCCGAACGGCCGCTACGACGGGTCGCGCCGGCACCTGCTGCGCGCCCTGGACGCCTCCCTGGACCGGATGGACCTCGACCACGTCGACCTGTGGCAGCTGCACGTCTACGACCCGGCGACGCCGCTGGAGGAGACGCTGTCGGCGCTGGACGAGGCGGTCGCGTCCGGCCGCGCCCGCTACGTCGGCGTGGCCAACTACGCGGGCTGGCAGGTCGCCAAGGCCGCGGCGTGGCAGCGCGCCTGGCCGGGCCGCGCCCCGGTGGTGTCGGCGCAGCTGGAGTACTCGCTGCTGCGCCGCGACATCGAGCGGGAGGTCGTGCCGGCCGTGCTGGACGCCGGGGCGGGGCTGCTGCCGTGGTCGCCGCTCGGGCGGGGGGTGCTCACCGGCAAGTACCGCACCGGCATCCCCGCCGGGTCGCGCGCCGCCGCCCCGCACTTCGCCGAGTTCGTCCAGCCGTACCTGGACGAGGAGTGCGCCCGCATCGTGGAGTCGGTGGTGACCGCCGCCGAGGGCCTCGGGTGCTCGCCGCTCGCGGTGGCGCTGGCGTGGGTCCGCGACCGCGAGGGCGTCGCCGCCCCGGTGGTCGGCGCCCGCACCGCCGCGCAGCTCGGCGCGATCCTGGACAGCGAGGACCTGACGCTCCCGAACGAGATCCGCGGTGCGCTCGACGACGTCTCCGACACAGCTACGGGAAGCCCGTGACCGACAGCCCTGACCACTCGTCCGACCAGCCCTCCCCCGCCGAGCGGGCCGCGCGCGCCGCGGCGGCGATGCGCGCCGCCGAGGCCGCCGCGCAGGCCCTCGACGGGCCCGCCGCGCCCGAGCCCGCGCCGCCGCCCGCCGAGTCGGCGCGGCAGCCCGCCCGCAGCGCGCGGGACGGCCTGCGCGCCCTCGCGGAGCTGTTCGCCTCGGCGGGCGTGCCCGCGCCGCTGGCGGCGCCCGCCGCCGCGCGGCTCGGCCCGGACGCCGCCGAGCGGCTGCGCGGCGACCCGTGGGGGCTGCTGCGCGTGCCGGGCGTCCGGCCGGAGCAGGCCGACCATTTCGCGCGGGCCGTCCTCGGCGGCGGCGCCGGGCCCGGCGACGTGCGGCGCGGCCGGGCGCTCGTGCTGTACCTGCTGACGGAGGCGGCGCGGGGCGGGCACACCGTCACCCCCGCCGCCGAGGTGCTGGCGGCGCTGGAGCGCGCCGGGGTCCCCGACCCGCGCGCCGCCGTGGAGGCGGCGCTGGACGAGGCGGAGGTGCTGTCCCTCACCGAGGAGCCCGAGTTCGGCGAGGAGTCGTTCGAGGAGGACGCCGAGCCGGAGGAGCCTGAGGAGATGCTCGGCGCGGCGCGGTGGGCGCTCGCCGAGGAGGCCGCCGCCGAGGGGTTGCAGCGGCTGACGCTCACCGCCGTGCCGCTGCTGGACGACGCGGCCGTGAAGGGCCTGCGGGACGGGCTGCCCGAGGACCGGTCGCTCGCGCTGACCGCCGCGCTCCGCACCGGGGTGAGCATCCTGCGCGGCGCGCCGGACGCTCTCGCGGCGGCCGTCCCCGCCCTCGCCGCCGCCGCCGCGGGCGCGGGCCTGCGGACCGCCGTCGCCGCCCCCACCGACCGCGCCGCCGCCGGGCTCGGCGCCCCCGCGGGGGTGGCGGTCACCAGCCTGCACCGGCTCCTGGAACCCCGCGACGACCCGGCGGCGCCCGGCGCCGTCGGCTACGGGCGCGGCGAGCGGCACCCGCTCGACCTCGACCTGGTCGTCGTGGCCGACGCCGCGCAGCTCGACGTCGAGCTGTGCGCGGTGCTGGCCGAGGCGTGCCCCGACGGCGCCCACCTGGTGCTGTGCGCCGAGCCCGGCGCCGCGCCGCCCGCCGGGCCCGGCCGCCCGCTGGACGACCTGGAGGCGTCCGAGACCGTCCCGGTGGTGGTGCTGGACGCCGCGCCGCCGTCCGGCCCGCTCGGGACGCTGGTGGAGGCGGTGCGCGGCGGCGACCTGCCCGCCGTGGACGCGCCCGGCCGGGAGGTCGTCATCGTGCCCGCCGCCGACCCCGGCGAGGCGGTGCACCGGGCCGTCCAGCTCGTCACCGACTCGATCCCCCGCGCGCTCGGCATCCCGGTCGAGGACGTCCAGGTCGTCACGGCGGCCGCGGGCGGCCCGGCGGGCGCCGGAGCGCTCAACGCGGCGCTGAAGGCCCGGCTGAACCCCGGCCCCGGCGCGTTCGGCGGGCTGGACCCCGGCGACCGGGTCGTGGTCGGCGCCCCGCTCCCCCAGGCGGCGTCCGGCGAGACCGGTGTGGTGACCGGCGGCGGCCCGCACGGCCTCGACGTCGACTTCCCCGGCGGCCCGGCCGTGGTCGCCCCGGCGGACGCGTCCCGGCTGCGGCACGGGTGGGCGGTGCCGGTCGCGCGGGCGCGCGGGACGCGCCGGCCCGCGATCGTCACGGTCCTGCCGGCCGGGGGGCTGTCCCGGCCGCTGGTGGCCACCGCGTTCGGGCTGGCGCTCCGGCACCTGTCGGTCGTCCAGGCGGCCGGGCCCGGACTGGCCAGGGCCGTCCGCGAGACCGGGGCGGCGCCGCGGCGGACCCGGCTCGCGGCGCTGGTGGTCCAGTGAGGCCGCGGCAGGGTAAAGAAACCCCCGTGTCGCGGTTTACGGACGGCCCCGTATGGGACACGATGTCAACAGGGTCGGGCCCGTGAGGGCCGTGCACGGCATCGGGTGGAGGAACGGCATGCGCCAGCGGGTCAGGCGGCTCGGTACGGCTTCGGCGGCGGTCTCGGCGGGCGCGCTCGTCCTGGTGCTGGCCGCCCCGCCGGCGGAGGCGGCCGCGGAGGAGTGCAAGAAGGGCGTCGACCCTCAGACCACGATCGAGAACTGGAAGTGCAACCTCGGCAATCTGCGCGAGGCGCTCACCCCGAAGACCCCGACGCCGGCGCCGACGCCCACACCGAAGCCGACGCCGAAGAAGACCGCCGCGAAGACGACGAAGAAGACCACCAAGAGCACGCCGGGCAAGAAGGCCGCCAAGGCCCCGCGCAGGCCGCAGGTGCCGGCGGCCGGTACCGGGCGGGCCCCGTCCGGGCCCGCCCCCATGACGGACGCGGGCGGGCTCAAGCCGTACGCGGGTCAGGCGCCGTCCGCGGCCACCGGGCTCCCGGGCGTCCTGCCCACCCCGGAGATCGCCGCCGACCCGAGCGCCTACCGGGACGCGGCGGGCGGCACCGCCGCGATGCCGCAGACGCGGCTCATCTCCCCGGTCGCCGCGTCCGGGCGGGACAACGGCCAGCTGCTGCTCGTCGCCGCCGCGGCGGGCGCCGCCGGGGCCGTCGGCGCCCTCAACATCAGCGTCGCCGGCCGCGCCGTCCGCCGCCGGAAGGCCCGCTAGCCACCGGCCGCCGGAGCCGCTCGCCGAAACAGGGAACCGGCGCCGCCCCGCGGGCGGCGCCGGGGCGTGCCCCGCGGGGGCTAGTAGGCGGCGC
>NZ_JBEYTW010000143.1:0-17496 GCF_040643275.1 Spirillospora sp. NPDC047418 | reverse complement strand
GCGTGTTGTTGTTATGAGCGCGTCAAAACAACAACACGCCGCAGATCAACGAGGGTGACCCGACCCGCGCGGCTAGGAGCCGGCCAGGTAGTCGTCCTTCAGTTGGGCCTTGTGGATCTTGCCTACCGGGGTCAGGGGGACCTCGGCGGTGATGACGAGCTGGCGGGGCACCTTGTAGTCGGCCAGGCGGTCGCGGCAGTAGGCGGTGAGCTCGTCGGCGGTGGGGGGCTCGGCGCCGGGGCGCGGGACGACGTAGAAGCGGCCGACCTCGCCGAGCACCTCGTCGGGGACGCCGATCCCGGCGGCCATCGCGACGCCCGGGTGGGCGGTCAGGACGTTCTCGATCTCGACCGGGTACACGTTGAAGCCGCCCTGGATGTACATCTCCTTCTTCCGGCCGCGCAGGACGAGGTGGCCGTCCGGCTCCATCTCGACCATGTCGCCGGTGGCGAGCCAGCCGCCCGGCAGGAAGACCTCCGCGGTCTCGCCGGGCATGTCCCAGTAGCCGGCGGTGACGCAGCCGCCGCGGATCTGCAGCTCACCGGTCTCGCCCGCGGGCAGGACGGCGCCGTCCGGGCCGGTCACGCGGGCCTCGAAGTCGCCGATGATCGCGCCGAGGGTGCGGGCGACGGTCTCGGGGGCGTCGTCGACCGGCGACAGCACGCACGCGCCGGACGACTCCGACAGGCCGTACAGGCCGTAGAGCGGCGCGCCGGGGAAGGCGCGGCGGATCGACTCCGCCAGCGCCGGTTCCACGTTGGAGCCGCCCGCCATGCACAGCCGCACGGACGAGACGTCGTGGTCGGCGAAGTCGTCGCGGCCGAGCATCAGCACGTACATCGTGGGGACGGCGCCGAGGAACGTCACCCGGTGCCGTTCGATGGCGCGGAGCGCGCCGTCCGGGGAGAAGGCGGGCAGCAGCGCCACCGATCCGCCGCTGACCAGCGCGGCCATGATCGTGCAGGTGATGCCGCCGACGTGGTTGAACGGGAGGTGCCCGAGGAGCACGTCGGCGTCGGTCATCGCGAAGTGGTCGGCCTGCGCCCGCGCCGACGCCAGGATGCTGCCGTGCGTGATCACCGCGCCCTTGGGGCGTCCGGTCGTCCCCGAGGTGTAGAGGATCATCAGCGGGTCGTCCGGGGCGACGGCGTCCCGTGCCTCCTGCAGCGCGGCCGGGTCGGCGGGTGCCGCGGCCAGTTCGTCGAAGGCCGCGCCGAAGAACAGGTAGTCGGTCACACCGGGCGCTTGAGGGCGGAACTTCTCGAAGAACGCCGCGAAGTCGAAACCCGGAATGGCGGGGGTGCTGATGACCATTCGCGCGCCGCTCTGGCCGAGCATGTACGACAGCTCTTGTTCGCGGTAGCGCACGTTGAGCGGGACGACGACGGCACCGATCCGCGCCGCGCCGAAAAAGGCGGCGAGCCATTGCGTCGTGTTGAGCCCGAGCAGGCCGATCCGGTCGCCGCGCCCGATTCCGCGCGCCAGCAGCCCGCCCGCGACACGGTCGGTCAGCTCGTCGAACTCGGCGAACGTGATCGTGCCGTCATCGTCGTACAGGAATGCCTTGTCGCGTGCCGCCGCGTCCTTCAGCGCCGCCCCGACCGTGTTCGCCCGCGCGTTCTCCCGCATATCCGCCCGCATGCCGCCTCCGCCTCCGCTTTGTGGCCCGTCCCGCCCCAACGATCACGCATCGGGCGCGTTCTGCCAATACCCGCGGCCGGGGCTCAGGCTTTGCGGCCGACGCCCGCGTAGAACCAGACGGGGAGCGCTTCCTCCACTGTGATGGACCGTTCCGGCCGCCACAGCGGCGCCCACACGAGTCCCGGGTCGAGCAGTTCGAAGTCGCCGAACAGGCCGGTCACCTGCTCCCGGGTGCGGGGCGTGCCGGGCGCGGACGTCCGCTTGTAGACCTCCACGACCTTGGCGACCACGTCGGGGACGCCGTCGGCGGAGGCGTGGGTCAGCACCAGGTGGCTGCCCGAGGGGAGCGCGTCGCGCAACTCGGCCATGATGCCCGGCGGGTCGTCCTCGTCCGGGATGAAGTGCAGGGTCGCGACGAGCAGCAGCGCGATCGGCCGGTCGAAGTCGAGCAGCCGCCGCACCTCGTCGTTGGCGAGGATGGCCTGGGGGTCGCGGACGTCGCCGACGATCATCCGGGTGCCCTCGGAGTCGGCGAGCAGCGCGCGGCCGTGCGCGACCACCTGCCCGTCGTAGTCGACGTAGGCGACGCGGGCCTTGGGATTCACGGCCTGCGCGATCTGGTGGACGTTCTGCTGCGTGGGCAGCCCGGTGCCGATGTCGAGGAACTGGTCGATGCCCTGCTCGGCGAGATACCGCACGGCGCGGCCGAGAAAGGCGCGGTTCTCCCTGATCAGGGTGACCAGCGTCGGATCGGCCTCGATCGCGGCCTCGGCGGCGGCGCGGTCGGCCGTGTAATGGTCCTTGCCGCCCAGGTAATAGTCGTACATCCGGGCGATATTCGGCACATTCGGGTCGAAACCACTCGGCTGCGGCGGGTCAGCTGCCACCATTTCTCCTCACAGCCGTGAGGGCGGGGGCTCACGACCCCTACAGGCTACGCGATCATGAACGCTTTTCGTGCTCGGCGGGCTCCGCCGGGATCTCGTCGAAGATGAGCCACGTCCGGGTCGCGCGGACGCCTTCGACCGCGTGAATGCGGGCCAGGACGACGTCGCGGAGCGAGGCGTTGTCCGGGGTCCGGACGAGCATGACGAGGTCGACGTCGCCGCCGACGAACGCCAGGTGCTCGACATGGGCCATCGTCCGCAGTTCGGCCGACACCTTGCGCCAGGAGTTCTGCTCGATGTTGACCAGCACGTACGCCGCCGTCCCAAGGCCGGCGCGGACCGGATCGACCTGCGCGGTGAACCCGGTGACGACGCCGTCGGCGATGAGCCGCTCCACCCGCGTGTAGGCGTTGGAGCGGGAGACGCTGACCTTCTCGGCGAGGGCGCGCATGGAGATGCGGCCGTCCGCGCGCAGCTCGCGGACGATCGCGCGATCGAGGTCGTCGAGAGGCGCCGCCGAACGTCCGTCATGTCCTGCGGGCGGCGGGGTATCAGGAGACAGATGGTCCATGAATGCTCCACTGCTTGGCCGTATGTCTTGGTTTTTGGCCGTCTATTGAGACCTATGGCCGATCTGGTTCATATTCCTAGCACCGATCGAGTGCGGAGGTGGAGGCGTATGGCGACGGGTCGGGTTGCGGCGGGCCGGAACGAGACCGGCCGGAGCGATGCGGGCCGGGTCGATGCGGGCCGGGTCGATGCGGGCCGGGTCGAGGCGCTGCTCCCCTCGGCGGAGCCCGTGCGGTTCCTGACCGACGGCGGCGCGGCGGTGCGCGGGAAGCAGCGGTACGCGGTGCCGGACGCGGAGCTGCTGCGCCGGGCGCACCGGGCGATGGTCGTCGGGCGGCGGTTCGACGCGCAGGCGACCGCGCTCACCAAGCAGGGCCGGCTGGCGGTGTACCCGTCCGGCCACGGGCAGGAGGCGTGCCAGATCGGCTCCGTGCTCGTCCTGGAGGACGGCGACTGGTTCTTCCCCACCTACCGGGAGTCGATGGCGCTGGTGTCGCGCGGCATCGACCCGGTCGAGGTGCTGTCGCTGCTGCGGGGCGACGCGCACTGCGGATACGACCCGCAGCTCCACCACACGGCGCCGCAGTGCACGCCGCTCGCGACGCAGACCGTCCACGCGGCGGGCCTCGCGTACGCGGAGCGGCGCAAGGGCACGGGACGGGTCGCGCTCGCCTGCGTGGGCGACGGCGCCACCAGCGAGGGCGACTTCCACGAGGCGCTCAATTTCGCCGCCGTCTTCAAGGCGCCGGTGGTGTTCTTCGTGCAGAACAACCAGTACGCCATTTCGGTGCCGCTGGAGCGGCAGACCGCCGCGCCGTCCCTCGCCTACAAGGGCATCGGTTACGGCGTGCGGTCCGAACAGGTGGACGGCAACGACCCGGTGGCCGTGCTGGCCGTCCTGTCGGCGGCCGTCGAGCACGCCCGCTCGGGCCATGGACCGTTCCTGGTCGAGGCCCACACCTACCGGCTGGACCCGCACACCAACGCCGACGACGCGTCCCGCTACCGGACGGACGCCGAGGCCGACGCATGGCGGAAACGCGACCCGATCGCCCGCCTGGAGGCGTACCTGCGCCGGCGCGGGCATCTCACCGACGAGGACGCCGCGGCGGCGTCCGCCGAGGCGGAGGAGTTCGCCGGACGCCTCCGCGAGCGGATGAACACCGACCCCGAACTCGTCCCGCTGGGGCTGTTCGAGCACGTCTACGGCACCCCCGACCCGCAGTTGGACGAGCAGCGGGCCCAGCTCCGCACCGAGATCGAGGCCGAGGAGGCGCTGTCATGACGACGATGGCCCAGGCGCTCAACACGGCGCTCCGCGAGGCGATGGACGAGGACGAGCGCGTCCTGATGTTCGGCGAGGACGTCGGCGCGCTCGGCGGCGTCTTCCGCATCACCGACGGACTGGCCGCCAAGTTCGGCGACGACCGCTGCTTCGACACCCCGCTCGCCGAGGCGGGCATCGTCGGGTTCGCGGTCGGCATGGCGATGGGCGGTTTCCGGCCCGTCGTGGAGATGCAGTTCGACGCGTTCGCCTACCCGGCCTTCGAGCAGATCGCCTCGCACGTCGCGAAGATGCGGAACCGCACGCGCGGCCAGGTGCGGCTCCCGCTCGTCATCCGCATTCCCTACGCGGGCGGGATCGGCGGCGTCGAGCACCACTGCGATTCCAGCGAGGCGTACTACGCGCACACCCCCGGCCTGAAGGTCGTCACCCCGGCGACGGTCGAGGACGCGTACTCCCTGCTGCGCGACGCGATCGAGGACCCCGACCCGGTCGTGTTCATGGAGCCGAAGAAGCTGTACTGGTCGAAGTCGGACATCGAGGTTCTGGAGCGGACCGGGCCGTTCGGCCGCGCCGCCGTCCGCCGCCCCGGCCGGGACGCGACGGTCGTCGCGTACGGGCCGAGCGTGCCGGTCGCGCTGGAGGCCGCGAGCGCCGCCACCGCCGAGGGCTGGGACCTGGAGGTCATCGACCTGCGCACGATCGTCCCGTTCGACGACGCGACCGTGGCCGCGTCCGTCCGGAAGACGGGCCGCTGCGTCGTCATCAGCGAGGCGGCCGGGTTCGCGGGCGTCGGCGCGGAGATCGCCGCCCGCGTCCAGGAGCGCTGCTTCCACAGCCTGGCGGCCCCGGTGCTGCGGGTGACCGGCTTCGACATCCCGTACCCGCCGCCGATGCTGGAGCACCACCACCTGCCGGGCGTCGACCGCATCCTGGACACCCTCGACCGCCTCCAACGCCACGACGAGCCCGACACCCGCTACCTGGGCGGTGCCGCATGAGCCCCACGGTCTTCAAGCTGCCCGACCTGGGCGAGGGCCTCACCGAGGCCGAGATCCTGGAGTGGAAGGTCTCCGTGGGCGACACCGTCGCGGTAGACCAGATCATCGTCGAGGTGGAGACCGCCAAGGCCGCCGTCGACGTCCCCATCCCGGTCGCCGGCACGGTGACCGAGGTCTACGCCAAGGCCGGCACGACCGTGGACGTCGGCTCGCCCCTGATCGCGGTGACCGCCGGAAACCGGGACGCGGCGGCGGAGCGGTACCGGGAGGAGGAGCGGGCCGGTTCCGGCAACGTGCTGGTCGGTTACGGGACGACCCAGACCGGGCGTTCCCGACGCCGCACCACTCGCCCAACTCCCCCGCAAGCCGCGCCCCCCGCGCAGGCCGCGCCCCCCGCGCAGGCCGCGCCCCCCGCGCAGGCCGCGTCGCCCGTGCAGAACGAATTGCCGGCTCGGGGTGAGGTGGCGCGGGTGATCTCGCCCGTGGTGCGGCGGCTGGCGAAGGAGAACGGGATCGACGTCGCGGCGCTCGCCCCGACCGGCCCCGGCGGTGTCATCCTGCGGCGGGACGTGGAGGAGGCGATCGCCGACGCCGCCCCGACCGGCACCACCCCGGCCCCCGGCCCGCGCCGCGAAGAGACCGACGTCGTGCGCGTCCCGCTCAAGGGCGTGCGGCGGACGATGGCGGAGAAGCTGTCGCGCAGCCGCCGCGAGATCCCGGACGCCACCACCTGGGTCGATGTGGACGCGACCCGCCTGGTCAAGCTCAAGAGCAAGATCGCGCGGGCCGACCCGGAGGCGCGCGTCGGGATGCTGGCGCTGCTCGCCGCCGTCTGCGTGACGGGCCTGCGCCGCTTCCCCGAGCTCAACGCCTATGTGGACACCGGGCGGCAGGAGATCGTCCAGCTGCCGCACGTCCACCTCGGGTTCGCGGCGCAGACCGACCGGGGCCTCGTCGTGCCGGTCGTCCGCGACGCGCACGCGATGACGCTGGCCGAACTGGCCGCCGCACTCAGGGAGCGGACGGAGGCGGCCCGCGAGGGACGCCTCTCGCCAAGCGATCTCACCGGCGGCACGTTCACGCTCAACAACTACGGCGTGTTCGGCGTGGACGGCTCGACCCCGATCATCAACCACCCCGAGGCGGCCATGCTCGGTGTCGGCCGGATCACCGAGAAGCCGTGGGCGCACAAGGGGAAGGTGAGGCTGCGCAAGGTGACGCAGCTGTCGTTCACCTTCGACCACCGGGTCTGCGACGGCGGCGTCGCCGGAGGTTTCCTGCGGTTCGTCGCCGACTGCGTGGAGCGTCCCGAAGTGCTGGTCACGCACCGCTAGGTTCCGCGCGGCGGCGCAGTCCGTCGAACGCGACCTTGCAGAGCGCGTCGGCGATCTCCCCTCCACTCGCGCCGCCGCGCGGCCGGTACCACTCGATCAGCGAGTTGACGAGCCCGAACAGCAGCCGCGCGGCGATGGCCGGGTCGACGTCGGGGCGGATGTCGCCGTCCGCCTCGGCCTCGGCGACCAGCCCGGACACCAGGTGGTCGAACTCGCGGCGGCGGGCCAGCGCCCGCTTCTCGACGGCGGTGTTGCCGCGCACCCGCAGCAGCAGCGTGACGAACGGCTGCTCCTCGACCAGGACCGCGACGCTGGCCCGGACGAGGTGCTCCAGCCGGTCGATCGCGCGCCCCCGCACGGCCGCGGTCTCCGCTGCGGCGGCGAACAGCCCGTCGAGGGCCCGGTCGACGGCGAGCTGCAGCAGCTCGTCCTTGCCGGAGACGTGGTGGTAGATCGCGGACTTGCCGATCCCGAGCCGCTTCGCCAGGTCGTCCATGCTGGTGCCGTCGTAGCCGCGCTCGTTGAACACCTTCACGGCGACGCGCAGCAGGGACTCCCGGTCGTAGCCGGGCCGCCCGCGCCGGTTCGGCCGCCCGCCATGCCCGCCGCCCGCAGTGCTCACGGCCGCCATTATCGCAGCGCGCGGGCCCGCCCAGCTCTTCTCCCGGGCCCCTTTCCCGGGTTAATATCTGACTGAACGGACGGTCAGTAATTCGAGGGAGGGCCGATGGCTCCGCTGCCCAGCTACACATCCGGCGCATGGCAGGTCCCGCCGGACGCGGGCGCGCCGCTCACCGACGCCGTCACCGGCGAGGAGGTGGCCCACATCTCCTCGTCCGGCATCGACATGGGCGCGGCGCTGGAGTACGGGCGCCGGATGGGCGGCCCCGCCCTGCGCGAGCTGACCTTCCACCAGCGCGCGGCACTGCTGAAGCAGCTCGGGCTTCACCTGCGCGAACACCGCGACGAGCTGTACGCGCTGTCGGCCCGCACGGGCGCGACCCTCGGCGACTCGAAGATCGACATCGACGGCGGCATCGGCGTCCTGCTGGCCTACGCGAGCAAGGGCAAGCGCGAACTGCCGAACGACACCGTCCTCGTCGACGGGGACGTGGAGCCGCTGAGCAAGGGCGGCACGTTCGCCGGACGGCACATCTGCACGCCGCTGCAGGGTGTCGCCGTGCAGATCAACGCGTTCAACTTCCCCGTCTGGGGCCCGCTGGAGAAGCTCGCGCCCGCGTTCCTCGCCGGCATGCCGAGCCTGATCAAGCCCGCACCGCAGACGGCGTACCTGTCCGCGCGGCTGGTCGAGCTGATCATCGAGTCGGGCATCCTGCCGGAGGGCACGCTCCAGTTCGTCTGCGGCGAGCCCGGCGACCTGCTCGACCACCTGACCGAGCAGGACGTCCTGGCCTTCACCGGGTCGGCCGCGACCGGGCGGCTGCTGCGCAAGCACCCGGTCGTGACGGGGCGGTCGGTCCGGTTCAACGCCGAGGCCGACTCGCTGAACTGCTCGATCCTCGGCCCGGACGCCCGCCCCGGGACGGCCGAGTTCGACCTGTTCGTCAAGCAGCTCGTCACCGAGATGACGGTGAAGGCGGGCCAGAAGTGCACGGCCATCCGCCGCGCGCTGGTGCCGTCCGGCCTGATGGACGACGTCGCGCGGGCGGCGAGCGAGCGGCTCGCGCGGGTGAAGATCGGCGACCCGTCCGACCCGGACGTCCGGATGGGCGCGCTCGCCACCCTCGACCAGCGCGACGAGGTCCGCCGGCAGCTGAAGAAGCTCCTGGACGCGGGCCGCGTCGTGTTCGGCGACCCCGACCGCGTCGAGGTCATCGGCGCCGACGCCGAGCGCGGCGCGTTCATGTCGCCGATCCTGCTGCGCGTGGACGACACCGACCGCGCCGAGCCGCACGAGGTGGAGGCGTTCGGCCCGGTCAGCACGCTGCTCCCCTACGACGGCGGCGCCGAGCAGGCCGTGGCGCTGGCGGCGCGCGGGCTGGGCAGCCTCGTCGGCTCGGTCGTCACCGCCGACCCCGAGTTCGCGCGCCGGGTCGTGCTCGGCGCCGCGCCCTGGCACGGGCGGCTGCTCGTCCTCAACGAGGAGGACGCGAAGGAGTCCGCCGGGCACGGCTCCCCGATGCCGGGCCTGGTCCACGGCGGCCCGGGACGCGCGGGCGGCGGCGAGGAGATGGGCGGCATCCGCGGGGTCATGCACCACATGCAGCGCACCGCCGTCCAGGCCGGGCCGTCGATGCTGTCGGCGATCACCGGGCGCTGGACGCCGGGCACGTCCCGCACCGAGACCGACGTCCACCCGTTCCGCAAGCACCTCGAAGACCTGCGGATCGGCGACACCGTCGTGGCCGGCCCCCGCACCGTCACCCTCGCCGACATCGAGCACTTCGCCGAGTTCACCGGCGACACCTTCTACGCGCACATGGACGAGGAGGCCGCCAAGGCGAACCCGTTCTTCGGCGGCCGGGTCGCGCACGGATACCTCGTCGTCTCGTTCGCGGCGGGCCTGTTCGTGTCGCCCGAGCCCGGTCCCGTCCTCGCGAACTACGGGCTGGAGAACCTGCGGTTCCTCGCCCCGACGTTCCCCGGCGACGAACTGACGGTGAAGCTCACCGCCAAGCAGATCACCCCGCGCGAGAACGCCGCCTACGGCGAGGTCCGCTGGGACACCGAGGTCACCCGGCAGGACGGCGCCGCCGTCGCGACGTACGACGTCCTGACCCTCGTGGCCAAGCGGGAGGCGTCATGACCCAGGAGACACGGGCGCAGGAGACGCAGGCGCAGGAGGCACGGGCGCAGGAGCACTTCGAGCGGACGATCGGCCGCGACCAGCGGATCGAGCCGCGCGACTGGATGCCCGACCGGTACCGGGCCACGATGATCCGGCAGATCGCGCAGCACGCGCACTCGGAGATCATCGGGATGCAGCCGGAGGGCCTGTGGATCACCCGCGCGCCGTCGCTGCGCCGCAAGGCGATCCTGCTGGCCAAGGTGCAGGACGAGGCGGGCCACGGCCTGTACCTGTACTCGGCGGCGGAGACGCTCGGCGCCGACCGGTCCGACCTGACCGGCAAGCTGATCTCCGGGAGGCAGAAGTACTCGTCGATCTTCAACTACCCGACGACGACGTTCGCGGACGTCGGCGTGATCGGCTGGCTGGTGGACGGCGCCGCGATCTGCAACCAGGTGCCGCTGTGCCGCAGCTCCTACGGCCCCTACGCCCGCGCGATGATCCGGATCTGCAAGGAGGAGTCGTTCCACCAGCGGCAGGGCTACGAGCTGCTGATGACGCTCATGCGCGGCACGCGGGCCCAGCGGGAGATGGTGCAGGACGCCGTGAACCGCTGGTGGTGGCCGTCGCTGATGATGTTCGGCCCGCCGGACGCCGACTCCACGCACACCGCGCAGTCGATGGCCTGGAAGATCAAGCGGCACACCAACGACGAGCTGCGGCAGCGGTTCGTGGACATGACCGTCCCGCAGGCGGAGGCGCTCGGCGTCACGCTCCCCGACCCGGACCTGCGCTGGAACGCCGAGCGCGGCCGGCACGACTTCGGCGAGATCGACTGGTCGGAGCTGAAACGGGTGATCAGCGGCGACGGCCCCTGCAACGCCGAGCGGGTCGAGCGGCGCCGCAAGGCCCACGAGGACGGCGCCTGGGTCCGCGAGGCCGCCGCCGCGTACGCCGCCAAGCGAGTGGAGAGGGAGGTGGCGTGATGGAGAAGGACTGGCCGCTCTACGAGGTGTTCGTCCGCGGCAAGCGGGGCCTGAACCACGTGCACGTCGGCTCGCTGCGCGCCCCCGACGCCGAGATGGCGCTGCGCAACGCCCGCGACGTCTACACGCGGCGGAACGAGGGCGTCAGCATCTGGGTGGTGAAATCGGAGGACATCACCGCGTCCAGCCCGGACGAGAAGGACCCGTTCTTCGCCCCCAGCGGGGACAAGGTCTACCGGCACCCGACGTTCTATGACATCCCCGAGAACGTCCCCCATATGTGAGGCTCCCGATGCCGTCTGACAACCCG
Organism: Spirillospora sp. NPDC047418; assembly: GCF_040643275.1. Classification (NCBI taxonomy): domain Bacteria; kingdom Bacillati; phylum Actinomycetota; class Actinomycetes; order Streptosporangiales; family Thermomonosporaceae; genus Spirillospora; species Spirillospora sp. NPDC047418. The sequence goes on along the minus strand of NZ_JBEYTW010000143.1, from coordinate 6,733 downwards.
TCGTCCGACAACCCGTTCGAGGCGCTCTCCGAGCAGAGCGACGACGCCCGCTGGGCGTTCGGCACCGGCTTCGACGACCCGCTCGCCGGGATCGACCCGTCCGTCCCGGACGGCGTCGACCGCGACGCGCTGGCCGCGTACTGCCTGATGCTCGGCGACGACGCGCTCGTCATGTCGCACCGCCTCCAGGAATGGTGCACGCACGCGCCCGAACTGGAGGAGGAGGTCGCGCTCGCCAACATCGCGCTCGACCTGCTCGGCCAGGCCCGGCTGCTGCTGGCCCGCGCCGGCGTCGCCGAGGACAAGGGCCGCGGCGAGGACGACCTCGCCTACTTCCGGGACGCCTCCGACTTCCGCAACGTCGGGCTGGCCGAGGTGGACAACGGCGACTTCGCGGACTCGACCGTCCGGCTGCTGCTGTTCGCGACGTGGCGGCTGGCGCTGCTGGACCACCTCACCACGTCCCGCGACCCCGTCCTGGCCGCGATCGCCGCGAAGGGCGTCAAGGAGGTCGCCTACCACCGCGACCACGCCGCGCTGTGGACGATCAGGCTCGGCGACGGCACCGACCTGTCCCACGAGCGCGCGCAGCGGGCGCTGGACGACCTGTGGCCGCAGACCGGCGAGCTGTTCACCACGCACGAGGTGGAGCGCCGGCTGGCCGACACCGGTGTCGCGGTCGACCCGGCCGACGTCCGGGAGGAGTTCGACGCCGTCCTCGACGAGGTGCTGTCGCGGGCGACCCTGCGCCGCCCCGAGCCCGTCCCGGCCCACGTGGCCGGACGGGACGGCGCGCACTCGCCCGCGCTGGCCGGTCTCCTCATCGAGATGCAGAGCCTCGCCCGCGAGCATCCGGGGGCGACATGGTGAGCGCCCGGACGATCGCCGAGACGGTCACCGACCCCGAGCTGCCGATGCTCACGCTGGCCGAGCTGGGCGTCCTGCGCGACGTCACGGAGGACACCGGCCGCGTCGAGGTGACGATCACCCCGACCTACACCGGCTGCCCGGCCCTGGACACGATGCGCGCCGACCTGCGGCACCGGCTCGCCGACGCCGGATACGCCGACGTCAGCGTCCGCACGGTCCTGGACCCGCCGTGGACGACCGACTGGATCAGCGACGCGGGCCGCCGCAAGCTGCACGAGGCCGGGATCGCGCCGCCCGGCCCGGTGCCCCGTCGCCCGTCCGGCCCGATCCCCCTCACCCTCGGCCCGACCAGGCGCGTCCAGTGCCCCCGCTGCGGCTCCGCCGACACGGTCGAGCTGTCCCGGTTCGGCGCGACCGCCTGCAAGTCGCTGCGCCGCTGCGCCGCCTGCCGCGAGCCGTTCGAGCACTTCAAGGAGATCTGAGTGACGCTCACCGAGGTCGCCCCGCGCCGCGCCGGGTTCCACGCGCTGCGCGTCGCGGGCGTCGAGCGCCTGTGCGACGACGCGGCGGCGGTCACCTTCGACGTGCCGGCGGACCTCGCCGACGCGTACGCGTTCCGCCCCGGCCAGTTCCTCACGCTCCGCCGCACGATCGGCGGCCGGGAGGAGCGCCGCTCCTACTCGATCTGCGCGCCCGCCGGGGCCGCGCCGCGCATCGGCGTCCGCGAGATCCCGGACGGCCTGTTCTCGTCCTGGCTGGTCCACGACGTGCGGCCGGGCGACGTGATCGAGGTCCTGCCGCCGTCCGGCACGTTCACCCTCGGCACCACGGCCACCCTCGGCACCACCGCGGCGCACCACGTCCTCATCGCCGCCGGTTCGGGGATCACCCCGGTCCTCTCCATCGCCGCGTCCGCGCTCGCCGATCCCGGCGCCCGCGTCACCGTCCTGTACGGGAACCGGCGCAGCGGCACGGTCATGTTCGCCGACGAACTCGCCGACCTGAAGGACGCGCACCCGGACCGCTTCGAACTCGTGCACGTCCTCTCCCAGGAACCGCGCGAGGCGGAACTGTTCAGCGGACGTCTGGACGCCGACCGGCTCCGCACGCTCCTGCCCCTCCTCGTCCCCGTCGCCGACGTCGGCCACTGGTGGCTGTGCGGTCCGTTCGGCATGGTCACCGACGCCCGCGACGTCCTGGAGGGGTTCGGCGTGCCGCGCGACCGCGTCCATCAGGAGTTGTTCTTCGTGGACGAGGCCCCGCCCGAGCCGAACCGCAAGCAGCCGGCCCCGACCGGCCCGGCGTGCGAGGTCACGGTCATCCTGGACGGCCGCTCCACGGCCCTGACCCAGCCCGAGGACGCGCGGATCCTGGACTCCGCCCAGCGCGTCCGCCCCGACCTCCCCTTCGCCTGCAAGGGCGGCGTCTGCGGCACCTGCCGCGCGCGGGTCGTCGAAGGCGAGGCCGACATGCACCGCAACTTCGCCCTCGACCCGGCCGAGGTCGACGCCGGCTACATCCTCACCTGCCAGTCGACCCCGGCCACCCCGCACGTCACCGTCGACTACGACTCCTGACAGAACCCTGCGCCGACCTGCTATTACGGTGCATTCTTGGACGTTCACGCCACTTGTGAGGAGCGTCCCCGATGCCCATCAGCCTGGACAAGGTGCAGTCGACCGCGCCCGGCCTCGTCAGCCTCTACAAGGCCGCCAAGGTCAACCTCGACAAGCGCGGGCTCGGCGGGGAGCGCGCCGCCGTCTACCTCGTCCTCGACCGGTCGGGGTCGATGCGCCGGTACTACAAGGACGGCACCGTCCAGCACCTGGCCGAGCAGGCGCTCGCGCTCGCCGCGCACCTGGACGACGACGGCGTCGTCCCCGTCCTGTTCTTCGACAAGATCGCGCACCCGGTGGTGGAGGTGAGCCTCACCCGGTACCAGGGCCGGATCAACGAGGAGCACGACCGGCTCGGGCACATGGGGACGACGAACTACGCCGCCGCCATGCAGGCGGTCATCGACCACTACCAGGCCACCGCCCCTACCGCCCCCGCGTACGTCATCTTCCAGACGGACGGGTCGCCCGACTCCCGGACGGCCGCCGAGAAGACCCTCTGCGACGCGTCCACGCTCCCGATCTTCTGGCAGTTCGTCGGGTTCGGCGACGACGAGTTCAAATTCCTCCGCAAGCTGGACGACCTGCCCGTCCCGCGCAAGCGCGCCATCGACAACGCCGACTTCTTCCCGGCCGGCCCGGAGCCGAAGGGCATCGCCGACGACGACCTCTACGCGCGGCTGATGAACGAGTTCCCATCGTGGCTCACCGAGGCCCGCGCCGCCGGCATCCTCCGCTGACCTGCCGCGCGGCGCGGGGCCGGGGCGGCTATGCGGGGGCGCAGACCAGGTCGCGGGCGGGGAGGCGGCCGGTCAGCAGGTAGTCGTTGACGGTGTCGGCCACGCACCTGTTCGGATAGCCGCGCTGGTAGGGGGCGTGGACGTCGGCGTCCAAGGTGATCATCCGGCTGCCGCGCAGCATCCGGTGCACGACCTCGTTGCGCTCGTAGACCGTCCGGGTGTCGCCGGTCGCCGCCACCATCAGCGCGGGGAGCGCGCCGACGGTCCGAACCGGCGGCTCTGCGGGACGGGCCGGCCAGGACGCGCACGGACCGATGTTGTGGCTGACCGGCCCGAACACCGGCGCGGCACGGCGGCTGCGCTGGACGTCGCGCCAGTAGCCCGCCGGGTCGCGGGGTGCGGCCCCGTCCCCGCAGATGATCGCGGCCTGGCCGCTTCCGTACACTCCGTCGACCCCGGTCAGCAGGTAGGCGAGCTGCTCGTCCAGTTCCGGGGTCGGCCGCGCGGGACGGCCGGCCGCCGCCGCGGCCAGGACCCGGACCGACGCGGCGAGGGTCGCACGCGCCGCGTCCTCGTCGGTGTCGATGCCGGTGAACAGGACGACGGGCACCATCGTGTCGTCGAGCCGGTACCGCCCGACCGCCAGAGGCGCGCGGGCGGACGCCTTGAGAACCCGGTGCACGGTGCCCATCACCTCGGCGCGAGTGCCGCCGAGACCGTACTCGGCGTTGCGCCGCGCCGTCCACGCCGCCCAGTGGCCGAGGACGCGCTCGTTCGCGCCCTCAGTCCCCACGAGCGTGCGCGGACCCCAGCTGAACAGGTCCTGGGAGCTGTCCAGGACGACCCGGTCGAGGCGGCCCGGGAACATCGACGCGTAGACCTGCCCGAGGTAGGTGCCGTAGGACGCGCCGTTGTAGGACACCTTCCGCTCGCCCAGCGCGCTCCGGACCACGTCCATGTCGCGGGCGATGTTGCGGGTGCTGATGTGCTGCAGGAGGGCGCGGTCCGTCCGCGCGCACCGGGCCGCAAGGTCCTTGGCGAAGGTGACCGCACGGTCGTAGGAGCGGTGCGTGAGACCGGCCCCCTTGATCCAGGTGCCGGCGGGCCAGCCGCAGTCGACCGGGGTACTGCGGCCGAGGGCGCGCGGGTCCATCCCCACGAGGTCGTAGCGCGGTCCCGCCGCGCCCATGATGCCGCGCATGTACGGCGGCATGTCCAGGGCGGGGCCGGGGCCGCCGCCGTTGAGGACCATCGTCCCGATCCGGGGGCCGGACGCCGCGAGGCGCGAGATCGCGACGGTGATGGTGCGGCCGTCCGGGCGGGCGTAGTCGAGCGGGACGGTCACGTCGGCGCAGCGCGCACCGGCCTGGTCGAGGTCCGCGCCGATGTCGTCGTCCGGGCCGAGCGTGCACGGTTCCCAGTGGAGCCGCTGCTGGTAGAAGCGGTGCAGCGGGTCCGGGGCCGCGCCGGCCGGGACGACCGCCGTCAGGGCGAGCGTCGCCACCGCCGCCGCGGCGGCCGCGGTCCAGCGGATCATCCTCATCGCCCCACCTCGCAGAGGGCACGTCTGCAGATCTGTCTCATCCTGGTCATACACCCCGACGCTAAGCACGCCCGCCCGGCGGCGCACTGGGGTGATCACCCGGAGCGATGGTGGGGCAGCCCCCCGATGGCCCGGGCGGGTTCCGGTCATCGGGACAGGGGTTGGCCGGACGTCCCCACCCGCTTACGATCACCGCACCCATTCCCGCCTCCACGGCGGTGCCGATCGGGCCAGGCGCGGGCCCTCGACAGGGGTCGTTCGCGTGCGCGGGCGCCGCTGAGAGGAAGACCATGGACCAGACCGCTGACTATGTCGTGGTGGGGGCCGGGAGCGCGGGATGCGTGCTGGCGCGGCGACTGGCCGATTCGGGGGCCAGCGTGGTCCTGGTGGAGGCGGGCGGCCCGGACCGGACGCCGCTGGTCCGCAAGCCGGGGCTGATCGCCGTCTTCCACAACGTCCCGCAGCTGAAGAAGAAGCTGGACTGGGGCTTTTACAGCGCGCCGCAGAAGCACGCGCTCGACCGGAAGATCCCGCAGACGCGCGGGAAGGTCCTCGGCGGCTCCGGGTCGATCAACGGGATGCTGTTCGTGCGGGGGCACCGCAGGAACTACGACGACTGGGCGGCGGACGGCTGCGACGGCTGGGGCTACGACGACGTCCTCGCCAGCTACAAGCGCATGGAGAACTGGGAGGACGGCGCCAGTGAGCTGCGCGGCGCCGGCGGCCCGATCCAGGTGACCCGGCAGCGCGACCTGACGCCCGCCTCGGAGGCGTTCATCGAGGCGCTGATCGCGACGGCCGGGGTGAAGCGCAACGACGACTACAACGGCGAGGAGCAGGAGGGTGCGGGCATCTTCCAGCAGAGCGTCGACAAGGGCCTGCGCTACAGCTCGTCCGTCGGCTACCTGGACGACCACGGGCTCGCGAACCTGACCGTGCTGACCGGCGCCACCGTCGGCCGCGTCGTGATCGACAAGGGCCGCGCGACCGGCGTCGAGGTCGTCACGAAGAAGGGGACCGGGACGATCCGGGCCACCAAGGAAGTGGTGCTGGCGGCGGGCGCGTTCGGTTCGCCGCAGCTGCTGATGCTGTCGGGTGTCGGCCCCGCCGCGCACCTGCGGGAGCACGGCATCGAGGTGCACGCCGACCTGCCCGTCGGCGACAACCTGCACGACCACATGTTCGTGCCGATGACGTTCGTCATGGACACGGCCCGCCACAAGGGCACCGCGCCCTACTTCGGGCGCGGCGTCGCCAAGGAGTGGACCAAGGGCGGGACGTGGGTGGCCCGCAGCGTGTTCGAGGCGGTCGGGTTCGTCCGCAGCGGGCAGGCCGGCGACATCCCCGACCTGCAGATCCACGCGCTGCCGTGGTCGTACCCGTTCCCGAACCAGGACGCCCCGGTGCGGCACAAGGTCGACAAGCGGCCCGCGCTGACGATCATGCCGACGCTGATCTACCCGAAGAGCCGCGGCACCGTCCGGCTCGCCTCGGCGGACCCGGCGGCCGCGCCGGTGATCGACCCCGGCTACCTGTCCGAGCCCGACGACGCCCGGCTGCTGCTGGACGGCATCGAACTCGTCCGCGAGGTCATGGCGAACAAGGCCATCGCCGGGGACGTCAAGACGGAGCTGTCCCCCGGCCCCGCCTACCCGGACCGCGCCGCGATGGCGAAGGAGCTGCCGAACCGCGCGACGACCGTCTACCACCCCGTCGGCAGCTGCCGGATGGGCGCGGACGAGCGCGCCGTCGTCGACCCGGCGCTGCGCGTGCGCGGCATCGAGGGCCTGCGGGTCGCGGACGCCTCGATCATGCCGAGCATCATCGGCGGCAACACCAACGCGCCGAGCATGATGATCGGCGAACACGCGGCAACCCTGATCCTCGACACCTGACCACCCCGACTTCCGTTGACCTGCGGCGTGTTGTTGTTATGAGCGGCCGTATAACAACAACACGCCGCA
>NZ_JBEYTW010000142.1:0-17514 GCF_040643275.1 Spirillospora sp. NPDC047418 | reverse complement strand
GTACCGGCAGGGGCTGGCCTTCACCCGCGGGTTGGTGCGGGCGGCGCGGGCGGCGGCCGTCGCGCCCCGGGTCGCGGGCCCCCCCCACCCGCGCCGCCAAGGCCGCCGCTAACGCCGCCGTGCCGCGCGGACGGCCAGGGCGAGCGCGGCGGCACCGCCCGCGGCGGCGGCCCCGAGGACCAGGTTCTGGCGCCTGATCCGGGCCGGGATCCGCGCGTACGGCAGCGTCGAGAACGACACCAGCTCGTAGCGGGAGACGTACCGCCCGGCGAGGCGCCGCTCGAGCGCGTGCGTCGCGGCCTGCTTCGCCCGGTACACCGGGGACGACACCCGGTCGCGCATCTCGACGAAGTTGTCGAGGGCCATCTCGGCGATCGCGTCGGTGTTGGCCTTGCGCCGCTCCTGGTAGAGCGACAGCGCGCGCCGCCAGTCGCCGCCCGCCTCGGTGAGACACTGGTCGATCTCGATGCAGTCCTCGAACGCGCAGTTCGCGCCCTGCCCGAAGAACGGGACGATCGCGTGCGCGGCGTCGCCGAGCAGTGCCACGGTCGCGCCCTCGCCGTACCGCGTCCACGGCCAGGCCCGGACGGTCACCAGCGACCCGACCGGGTTGTGCGCGTAGTCGTCGGCGAGGTCCGGCATCAGGCCGACGACGTCCGGATAGTGCTCCCCGAAGTACGCGGTGACCTTCCCGGGCGTGTCGAGCGCGTCGAAGTCGCCCTTCGGCCAGAACAGCGTGCAGGTGAACGACCGGTCGAGGTTCGGCAGCGCGATCATCATCGAGGTGCCGCGCGGCCAGATGTGCAGCGCGTCGGGGTCGAGCGCGAACCCGCCGTCCCGAGGCGGGACGGTCAGCTCCTTGTAGCCGTGCTCCAGGAAGTCGGCGTCGTGGTCGAAGGCCAGCGACCGGCGGACCGCGCTGTAGGCGCCGTCCCCGGCCAGGACGACGTCGGCGGGCTCGGCGGCGGCGCCCTCGAACAGCACCGCCCCGGCCGCGGTGTCCACCCCGGTGACGCGCCGGGAGAACCGGAGCGTGACACCGGGCGTGGCCTCGGCCGTGTCCAGCAGCGACCGGTTCAGCTCGGCGCGGCCGATGGAGTTGATGGCGCGCTCGCCATCGGCGCTGTAGGGCTGGAAGTTCTGCGCGCCCGGCAGCGGGTGCACCATCCGCCCGTGCATGGGCAGCGCCTGCTCGAGGGCCTGGTCGCGCAGCCCGACCTGCTCCAGCGCGGCGAGGCCGCGGGCGGAGATCGCCAGGTTGATCGAGCGGCCCCGCTCGGCGCCCGCGACGCGCGGGTCGGGGCGCCGCTCGTACACGGTGACCGGGACGCCGCGGCGGCCCAGCAGCACCGCGAGCAGGCAGCCCGCCAGGCCCGCGCCGACGATCGCGACCCGCTCCGCGCCCGCCGGGGCGTCCTCACCCGCCATGGACGGGGACCTCGCCGGTCTGCGAGCGGACCTCCCACAGGTCGGGGAAGGCGGGCGCGAACAGCGTCCGGCGCAGGTAGTCGGCGCCCGCCGAGCCGCCGGTGCCGATCTTCGCGCCGATCGTCCGCTCGACCATCTTCAGGTGCCGGTACCGCCACTCCTGGACGCCCTCGTCGACGTCGACGAGCGCCTCGCAGACCTCGGCGGCCGGCGCGGACTCGTCCGCGTAGACGGCCAGCAGCGCCTTCTGGACGCCGGCGTCCGGCTCCCAGGGCGTGCCAGTGTCACGGTCCAGCGCCTCGCGCGGGACGTCGAACCCGTGGCCGTCGAGGTAGCGCAGCAGCGAGTCGAAGACCGACGGCCGCGACACGGCGGCGCGCAGCCGCTCGTCGTCGCGCAGCACCGACGCGGGGAACGCGCGGCGCCCGAGGACGGCCTCGATCTCGCGGAACTGCTCGCTCTGGAACCCGCTGGAACTGCCGAGGACGTCGCGGAACGCGGCGAACTGCCGGGGCGTCATGGTCTCCAGCACGTCCAGCTGCCCGACCACGGTCTTGAGGATCTTGGCGATCCGGCGGGCGGTGTGCAGCGCCCCGGCGCTGTTGCCGTCCTCCAGCCGGCGCTGCAGCTGCGCGGCCTCGTGCAGGATCTGCTTGAACCACAGCTCGTAGACCTGGTGGATGACCACGAACAGCAGCTCGTCGTGGGCCCGCGTCTTCGGCTCCTGGCAGGAGAGAAGATCGTCGAGCCGCAGATAGCCGCCGTACGTCATTGTCGGCGAATCCGCCATCACGCCTCCTTGCGACACAACGGATGTGAGCCGCAGCATAAGGGATCGTTCCGGCGGGTCCCGGTGACGGGTGCCCCGAACGGGCCGGGCCGGGGGCACCCAATACGATCAAGACCCGATTCGGTAGCGGCCGGAGGGGTCCCCTGATGAGCGAGATCGTGAAGGAGTTCGTGGGGCTGCCGTCGCCCCTGGTGGGACGGGCCGGCGCGGGCGGCCACCCCTGCCAGGGCGTCTACCACCGGCCCGCCGGGAACCCGCCGCGGACGGCGTTCATCGCCGCCCACTACAACGTCGACTTCTCCGAGCACTACCTCGCCGAGCACCTCGCCGCCCGCGGCTACGGGTTCCTCGGCTGGAACACCCGCTTCCGCGGCAACGAGGCGTACTTCCTGCTCGACCACGCGCTCGCCGAGATCGGCGCCGGCGTCCGGTGGCTCCGCGAGCGGGCCGGCGCCGAGCGGGTCGTGCTGCTCGGCAACTCCGGCGGCGGCTCGCTGATGGCCGCCTACCAGTCCCAGGCCGTCGAGCCGAACGTCGTGCCCGTCGCCGGGATGCGCCCCGTCTCCGCCATCGAGGACCTGCCCGCCGGCGACCTGTTCATCGCCCTCGCCGCCCACTCGGGCCGCCCCGAGGTCCTCACCGCCTGGATGGACCCGTCGGTGACGGACGAGACCGACGCCCTCTCCGTCGACCCGTCCCTGGACCCGTTCGACCCCGCCAACGGCCCGCCCTACGGCCCGGAGTTCCAGGCCCGCTACCGCGCCGCGCAGCGCGCCCGCAACGAGCGCATCACCGACTGGGTCCTCGCCCGGCTGGACGCACTGAAGGGCACCCGCGCCCGCGACGCCCTGTTCAACGTCCACCGCACCTGGGCCGACCTCCGCATGATCGACCCGGCCATCGAGCCGTCCGACCGCGCGCCCAACCGCTGCTACCTCGGCGAGCCCGCCAAGGCCAACTACGGCGTGTTCGGCATCGGCTCCCTGTGCACGCTGCGCTCCTGGCTGTCGATGTGGAGCCTGCGCACCTCCCAGTGCACCGCCGCGCCGCACCTCGCGCGGATCACCGTCCCGTCCCTGGTGATCCACGCGACCGCCGACGAGTGCGTCTACGACAGCGACGCCCGCGCGATCTTCGACGCGCTCGGCACGCCCGACAAGACCCTCGACCACCTCAAGGACACCCACTACCTGCCGGACTCGCGCCCCCGCGCCGCCTACCTGATCGACGCCTGGGTCCGCGACCACTGAACGCTCACCGCTGGGCGTTCACCGCTGGGCGTTCACCGCTGGGCGTTCACCGCTGGGCGTTCACCACTGGGCGTTCACCGCTGGGCGTTCGCCCACCGGGCGGTCACCGCCGAACGGTCACCAGAGGCGCAGCGACCGGCGGAAGATCCCCGCCAGGGCGTCCCCGTCGACCGGGCGGGGTGCGATCGCGAGCAGCCGCTGCTGCTTCAGCGCGCCCTCCACCAGGCCGGGGACGTCGCCCTCGCCGTACCCGACGCCGCCGATGCCGTCCGGCATCCCGATGTCGCGCATCAGCCGGATCACGGCGCGCGGCAGGTGCTCGGCGGCGTCGTCCGGCCGCTCCATGCCGGGGTCGAGCAGCTCCGCCGCCCGCACGTGCCGCTCCGGACGCGCCTCGAACGTGAACCGGAACGCCTCGGGCGCGGTCAGCGCCACCGACATCCCGTGCGGGACCATCGCCTCCCCGCCCGGGTAGCCGTCCGGCCGGAAGTCCGTCACCCGGCCCGCGATCGGGTAGGCGTTGGCGTGTGGGATGTGCACCCCGGCGTTGCCGAACCCGAGCCCGGCGAACGTCGCCGCGAGCGCCATCTCGGTGCGGGCCTCCCGGTCGTCCCCGTCCCGGACGGCCCGGCGGAACGACCGCGCCAGCAGGCTCAGCGACCTCTCCGCCCACATGTCCGACACGGGGTTCGCGCCGCAGTACGGCACCCGCTGCTCGGGCCGCTTGCGCTCGAACGCGTCGTAGGGCCGCGCCGTGTAGCTCTCCAGCGCGTGGCACAGGATGTCCATCCCGGCCGACGCGGTCACGCCCGCGGGCTGCGACATCGTCAGCTCCGGGTCGACCACGGCCAGCACGGGCCGCATCCGCGGATGGCTGATGCCCGTCTTGACCCGCAGGTCCAGCACGTCGAGCACGCACACCGTCGTGCTCTCGGCCCCGGTACCGGTCGTCGTCGGCACGGCGACGAGCGGCAGCAGCGGCCGCTCCGGCGCCCGCCCGGCCCCCACCGGCGGGTTCAGGTACTCCGCGAGGTCGCCCTCATTGGTCGTGAGCAGGTTGACCGCCTTGGCGGTGTCGATGCTCGACCCGCCCCCGACCGCGACGTAGGCGTCGTAGGGCCCGGTCTCCCGCGCGTACTCGACGGCCCGCCGCATGCTCGCGTCCGTCGGCTCGACGTGGACGCCGCCGAACACCGCGGCGGTGATCCCGTACGCCTTCATCGCGTCCGCGATCCGCTGCGGACCGCCGGTCGCGGCGACCCCGGCGTCGGTCACGACGAGCACCCGCCGCACTCCGTACTGCGCCAGATCGAACCCGATCTCGTCCGCCGCGCCGCCGCCGAACTTCAGCTGCGGAGTCCCATATGTGAAGACCGTCTCGCTCACCATGCCCCCAACGTGTCACACCGGGGCCGCCATGGTCAGGGGAGGTCGCCGGCGGAGGTGCGGACGGGGCGCAGGGCGGTGGTGATCTCGGCGGCCTGGGCGGCGGGGACGCCGGCGATGCCGAAACCGGACTCGTTCAGGGCGGTGGTGGCCTCTTCGGCGAGGTCGCGGCCGGCCGGGGTGATGGTGGCGAGGACGACGCGGCGGTCGTCGGCGGAGGGGCCGCGGCCGACCAGGCCGCGGCGCTCCAGCCGCCCGATCACGTTGGTGACCGAGGCGGGGTGCACCATGAGGCGGTTGCCCATCTTGCCCATGGGAAGGGTCCCGGTGCGGGTGAAGGCGAGCAGGCGGAGGGCCTCGTAGGCGGCGAACGTCAGCCCGTACGGCTTGAGGACGGCCTCGATGCGGCCGAGCAGGAGCTGCTGGGCGCGCATGACGGAGGTGACGGCCGCCATGTGGTCGGCGTGCTCGGGCCAGCGGGCGCTCCACTGGCGGTGGGCCTCGGCGATGGGATCGGGGGTGTCGGGCACCGCATCACCGTATGCCGTCTTGACTCGTTCGCGCACGGAAACTATTTTAACTTCCAAATATTGGATGTCCAAAGTTTGGGGTGGGACGGTGACGGGGGAGCTGCACGCGCCGGTGCATCCGGTCCGGTTCGTGACCGCGGCGGCGCTGTTCGACGGCCACGACGCCGCCATCAACATCATGCGGCGCATCCTGCAGTCCCAGGGCGCCGAGGTGGTGCACCTGGGGCACGACCGCTCGGTGCGCGAGGTCGTCGACGCCGTCCTGGAGGAGGACGCGCAGGGCGTGGCGATCAGCTCCTACCAGGGCGGCCACGTCGAGTACTTCGAGTACCTGTCGCGCAGCCTGAAGGAGGCCGGCGCCGAGCAGGTGAAGGTGTTCGGCGGCGGCGGCGGGGTGATCGTCCACGAGGAGATCGCGCGGCTGTCCGGCGCGGGCGTGCGGATCTTCTCCCCCGAGGACGGGCAGCGCCTCGGCCTGCCCGGCATGATCAACGAGCTGGTGCGCGACTGCGACGTCGACCTCGCCGCCGAGCCCGTCCCGGTGGACGGCGTGCTGGCGGGGGAGCGGCGCGCCCTCGCGCGGGCCGTCACCTGCCTGCAGGCCGGGAAGCTGCCGGACGGCGACCTGGCGCGGCTGCGCGCGGCGGCCGCGGAGCGCCGGGTGCCCGTGCTCGGCATCACCGGGACCGGCGGGTCCGGGAAGTCGTCGCTGACCGACGAGCTCGTGCGGCGGTTCCGCGTGGACCAGGGGGACCGGCTGCGCATCGCGGTGCTGGCCGTGGACCCGACCCGCCGCCGCGGCGGCGGCGCGCTGCTCGGCGACCGGATCCGGATGAACTCCCTGGACGGCGACCGCGTGTTCTTCCGGTCGCTGGCGACGCGCGGCGCGCGGGAGCTGCCGGAGAACATCGGCGACATCGTCGCCGCCTGCAAGGCCGCCGGGTTCGACCTGGTCGTCCTGGAGACGCCCGGCATCGGGCAGGGCGACGCCGCGATCGTCCCGCTGGTGGACGTGTCGCTGTACGTAATGACGCCGGAGTTCGGCGCCGCGTCCCAGCTGGAGAAGATCGACATGCTCGACTTCGCGGACGTGGTGGCGATCAACAAGTTCGAGCGGCGCGGCGCGGCGGACGCGCTGCGGGACGTGTCGCGGCAGCTCGTCCGCAACCGGGAGGCGTTCGGGCAGCGGCCCGAGGACATGCCCGTGTACGGCACCAGCGCCGCCACCTTCGACGACGACGGCGTGACCGCCCTCTACGGGCACCTCGGCGGGCTGCTCGGCGAGCACGGGCTCGGGCTGGAGGGCGGTGTCCTGCCGGAGGTCGCGACGAAGACCTCCACCGGCGCCGCGACCGTGATCCCGCCCGGCCGGGTGCGGTACCTGTCGGACATCGCCGAGACCGTGCGCGGCTACCACGACGCCACGCTGGAGCAGATGGAGGCGGTGCGGCGCGTCCAGCGGCTGGACGAGGTCCGCGCCGAGCTGACCGACGCCGCCGAGGTCGAAGGGCTGCTGGAGAAGGCGCGCCGGGCCGTCGAGCCCCGCAGCGCCGAGCTGGTCGAGGGCTGGCCGGCCGTCGTGGAGTCCTACTCCGGCGACGAGCAGGTCGTGAAGATCCGCGACCGGGAGCTGCGCACCGCGCTCACGCGCGAGTCGCTGTCGGGCAGCCGCATCCCGCGCGTCGCGCTGCCCCGCTACACCGACCACGGCGAGCTGCTGCGGTTCCTGCGGAACGAGAACCTGCCCGGCCGGTTCCCGTTCACCGGCGGGGTGTTCCCGTTCAAGCGCGACAACGAGGACCCGGCCCGCATGTTCGCGGGGGAGGGCGACCCGTTCCGCACCAACCGCCGGTTCAAGCTGCTGTCGGAGGGCCAGCCCGCGACCCGGCTGTCGACCGCGTTCGACTCGGTCACCCTGTACGGGCGGGACCCCGACGAGCGCCCCGACGTGTACGGCAAGGTCGGCACGTCCGGCGTGTCGATCGCGACGCTGGACGACATGAAGGCGCTGTACGACGGGTTCGACCTGTCCTCGCCCACCACGTCGGTGTCGATGACCATCAACGGGCCCGCGCCGACGATCCTGGCGTTCTTCCTCAACACCGCCGTCGACCAGGGCCTGGACGCCTTCCATGAGGAGCACGGGCGCGAACCGTCCGCGGAGGAGGCCGCCGGGATCCGCGCGCGCGTCCTGTCGACCGTGCGCGGCACCGTGCAGGCCGACATCCTCAAGGAGGACCAGGGGCAGAACACCTGCATCTTCTCCACCGAGTTCTCGCTGCGGATGATGGGCGACATCCAGGAGTGGTTCATCGCCAACGGCGTCCGCAACTTCTACTCGGTGTCGATCTCCGGCTACCACTTCGCCGAGGCCGGGGCGAACCCCATCAGCCAGCTCGCGTTCACCCTCGCCAACGGGTTCACCTACGTCGAGTCGTACCTGGCGCGCGGGATGGACGTCGACGACTTCGCGCCCAACCTGTCGTTCTTCTTCTCCAACGGCATGGACCCGGAGTACAACGTCCTCGGGCGCGTGGCCCGCCGCATCTGGGCCGTCGCCATGCGCGACCGGTACGGCGCCAACGAGCGCAGCCAGAAGCTCAAGTACCACGTGCAGACGTCGGGGCGCTCCCTGCACGCGCAGGAGATGCACTTCAACGACATCCGCACGACGCTGCAGGCGCTCATCGCCATCTACGACAACTGCAACAGCCTGCACACCAACGCCTACGACGAGGCCGTGACGACGCCGACGGCCGAGTCGGTGCGCCGCGCCCTCGCCATCCAAATGATCATCAACCGGGAGTGGGGGCTCGCGATGAACGAGAACCCGCTGCAGGGGTCGTTCGTCATCGACGAGCTGACCGACCTCGTCGAGGAGGCGGTGCTCGCCGAGTTCGACCGCATCAGCGAGCGCGGCGGCGTGCTCGGCGCGATGGAGACCGGCTACCAGCGGGGCCGCATCCAGGACGAGTCGATGCTGTACGAGCAGCGCAAGCACGACGGCTCCCTGCCGATCATCGGCGTGAACACGTTCCGCCCGCCGGAGGCGGCGGACGGGACGCCGGAGACGATCGAGCTCGCCCGCGCCACCGAGGACGAGAAGCGCTCCCAGCTCGACCGCGTCCACGCCTACCAGGACGCGCACCGCGCGGACGCCGGCGCCGCCCTCGCCGCGCTCCAGGAGGCGGCGCGGGCGGGCGAGAACGTGTTCGCGGTGCTGATGGACGCCGCGCGGGTGTGCAGCCTCCAGCAGATCACCGACGCGTTCTTCGAGGTCGGCGGGCAGTACCGCCGCAACGTATGACGTGTGCCGACGACACCGGCCGCCCGGTCCCCGTCCCGGACCGGGTGCGCCGGGTCGTGTCGATCGTCCCGTCGCTGACGGAGACGGTCGCGGTCACCGCGCCTGACCTGCTCGCCGGGGCCACCGACTGGTGCACCCACCCCGAGGGGCTGGACGTGCCGCGCGTGAAGGGCACGAAGAACCCGGACGTGGAGAGGATCGCGGCGCTGCGGCCCGACGTCGTCCTCGGCAACACCGAGGAGAACCGGCCCGCCGACGTCGAGGCGATGCGCGCGGCGGGCATCCCGGTCTGGATGACGGAGATCCGCACCGTGGACGAGGCCCTCGCGTCGCTGCGCCGCATGCTGACGCAGGCGTGCCGGGTCCCGGTGCCGGGCTGGCTGGACGAGGCGGCACGCGTCTGGGCGGACATCACGCCCGGCACGCGGCGGGCGGCCGTGATCCCGATCTGGCGGCGGCCGTGGATGGTCGTCGGCCGCGACACCTTCACCGGCGACGTCCTGCACCGCCTCGGCGTGTCCAACGTCTACGCCGGCCACCCTGACCGCTACCCCAAGATCCCCCTGGACGAGCTGCACGCCGAGCTGAACTCCGTCGGCGCCGACCTGGTCGTCCTTCCCGACGAGCCCTACCGGTTCACCGGGGACGACGGCCCCGAGTCGTTCCCGGGCCTCGACGTCGCGCTCGTCAGCGGGCGGCACCTCACCTGGTACGGCCCGTCGCTCGCCGGCGCCCCGGCGGCCCTCGCGGAGCAGCTCGCCGGGGCGCGGGCGTACTAGCCGGGAGGCCGGCGGGCGAACATGGCCTCCACGCACCCCGCCATGCGCTTGTCCAGCTCCTCCGCCGGGATGCCGATCTCGTGCGCCAGATGCTCGCGCAGCAGCGTGTACCCGTAGATCGTGGACGCGATCGCCGCCTGCACGGCCTCCACGTCCCCGACGGGCAGCTCGCCCCGCGCGGCCTCGGCGGCGAGGTCGGCGCGGCCCGCCCCCCGGTTCAGCAGGACGCGCGGCCGGTCGTCGCCGTCCAGCACCAGCAGGGTCGCCAGCCGCACCGGCTCGGGGTTGCGCAGGCTCGTCCAGAACAGCCGGGACAGCCGCTCGCGCAGCGGCAGCCCGGCGGCGTCCACCGCGTCCTCGGCGTTCGGCCGGGACCGGTGGAACAGCGCCGAGCGCAGCAGCGACCGCCGCGACCCGAAGTACTGGTAGACCAGCCCGCGGTTGACGCGCGCCTCGTCGGCGACCTGCCGCAGGTTCAGCCCGGCGAGGACGCCGCCGCGGCGCAGCAGCGCGACCGCCGCCGCCCGCAGCGACTCCTCGGTCGCCTCCCGGTCCCGCCCGCGGGGCGCCCCCTCACGCGCGGGGACCACCGGCCACATAGATCACCTGGCCGGACACGAACGACGCGTCGTCGCCGACCAGGAACGCGACCGTCCCCGCGATGTCCTCGGGGAGGCCGACGCGGCGGACGGGGATCTCCTTGGCGGCGGCCGCCTTGAAGTCCTCGAAGTCGACGCCGACGCGGGCGGCGGTCGCCGCCGTCATCTCCGTGGCGATGAACCCCGGCGCGATCGCGTTGGCGGTGACGCCGAACTTGCCGAGCTCGATCGCGAGGGTCTTGGTGAAGCCCTGCAGGCCCGCCTTGGCGGCCGAGTAGTTGACCTGGCCGCGGTTGCCGAGCGCCGACACCGACGACAGGTTGACGATCCGGCCCCAGCCGGCCTTCGTCATGTGCTCCTGCGCGGCGCGGCTCATCAGGAACGAGCCGCGCAGGTGCACCGACATGACCGAGTCCCAGTCGTCGTCGGACATCTTGAACAGCAGGTTGTCGCGGGTGATGCCGGCGTTGTTCACCAGCACCACGGGCGGGCCGAGCTCGGCCGCGACGCGCGCGACGGCCGCGGACACCGCCGCGGAGTCGGCGACGTCCACGCCGACGGCGAGCGCCGTCCCGCCGGCTTGCGCGATCGTGCCGACCGTGCCGGCGCAGGCGGCCTCGTCGAGGTCGCAGACCGCGACGGCGAAGCCCTCCCGCGCGAGCCGCACGGCGGTGGCGGCGCCGATGCCGCGCGCCGCGCCGGTGACGATCGCCACCCGGGTGTCAGTCATTGCGCTGCCCTTCCGTCAGACCTGGATGTCCTTGGCGATGATGGTCTTCAGCACCTCGCTGGTGCCGCCGTAGATGCGGGTGACGCGGGCGTCGGCGTACAGGCGCGCGATCGGGTACTCCAGGATGTAGCCGTAGCCGCCGTGCAGCTGCAGGCACTTGTCGACGACCCGGGCCTGCACCTCGGTGCAGAACAGCTTGCAGACGGCCGCGTCGGCGGGGGTGAGCTCGCCGGCGTCCAGGGCCTCGATGCACCGGTCGACCAGGGAGCGGGCCGCCTCGACCTCGGTGGCGCACTCGGCCAGGACGAACTTGGTGTTCTGGAACGACGACACGGTCTTGCCGAAGACCGTCCGCTCCCGGACGTACCCGCGGGCGAACTCGACCGCGGCGGCGGCGGACGCGTAGGAGCTGGTCGCGATGCCGAGCCGCTCCTCGGCCAGGTTGTGGGTGAGGTACTCGAACCCGCGGCCCTCCTCGCCGAGGAGGTCCTCGGCCGGCACCCGGACGTCGGTGAACGACAGCTCGGCGGTGTCGGAGCTGCGCAGCCCGATCTTCTCCAGCTTGCGGCCGACCGCGTAGCCCTCGCTCCTGGTGTCGACGGCGAGGATCGACAGCCCGGCGCGGCGGTTCTCCGGCGTGGCGGGGGACGTCCGCGCCACCACGAGCACCCGGTCGGCGAGGACGCCGCCGGTGATGAACGTCTTGGCGCCGTTCAGGACGTAGTGGTCGCCGTCCTTCTTCGCCGTGGTCTGCATGCCGGCGAGGTCGGAGCCGGTGCCGGGCTCGGTCATCGCGATGGCCGTCATCATCTCGCCGGACACGAACGCCGGCAGCCAGCGCTTCTTCTGCTCCTCGCTGCCGTACTTCAGCAGGTAGGGCAGGACGAGGTTGACGTGCACCCCGTAGCCGCCGAAGCCGACGCCCGCGCGGGCGCACTCCTCGGAGACCACCGCCTGGTACTTGAAGCTGGTCTCGCCCGCGCCGCCGTACTCCTCGGGCACCTGGATGCCGAACACGCCGAGCTCGCCGAGCTTGGTGTAGAACTCGCGCGGCGGGTGGCCGGCGTTCTCCCAGTCCTCGTAGACCGGGGCGACCTCGGCCTCGATGAACGCCCGGATCGTGTCCCGGAACGCCTCGTGGTCCTCGTTGAATACGGTGCGGCGCACGCCGTGGCCCCTCTCGTGCGGTTGGCAGGGTGCCGCTAGCAGAGTGCTACTAACGGAACGCTAATTTAACTCGAATACAGTTCTAGAATCAACTACGAGGGGGCGGTGTGCGGGGCGTACCGGGTCAGGGGCCGACCCGCTGCGACAGCGCCTTGAGGAACAGCGCCTGCACCTCCCCGGGCGTCTCGGCCACGTAGGCGTCGCCGCGGGTCAGCCGCGCGATCCGCCGCAGCTCGCCGACGTCCACGTCGTCGCCGTTGCCGAACATATTGATCAGGACCGGGCGCTCCGGGTCGTACGCGCGGCGGATGTGGTCGAGCGTCTCGGCGAGCGTGGGGCCGCCCGGGTCCTCGTTCCTGCCGTCCGTCCACAGCAGGATCGAGTTCACGTACTCCGGCTTGTAGGTCCGCTTCATGTAGTCGAACGCCGCCATGACCGTGTCGTACAAGCCCGTGTCGCCGTGCTCCTTCACCCTGATCTGCGCGAACGCGCTCAGCATGCGCTGGCGCCGGGTGGCCGAGCCGAGCCGCTGCCCGAGCGGCCCCACGCTGACCAGCTCCCGCCAGTCCAGGTCGCCGCGCAGCCCGGTGGAGAAGACCCACTGGCCGAGCTCGGAGTCGTCGGGCAGCAGGGACAGCCCGTCCTGCGCCGTGCGGATCGTGGACTGCAACCGGGTGACGCCCGGCGCCACCTGCTCGTCCATGGACCCGGACACGTCGATGACGCTGAGCATCCGGATGCTCAGCGACAGCTGCGCCCACGACTGCATGGTGCGGCGCACCTCGGCGGCCGACGGCGCCGGCAGCGCCTTCGGCGCGCGCGGGCTCAGGCCGTTCGCCGCCGAGAAGGCGGCGGGCGCCGCGCCGTCCGGCGTCCGGAACCCGAGGCGCTGCACGTCCTCGCGGGCGGCCTCGTCGGAGAGCGCCCGCCAGAGCAGCCGGGCCGCGGCCGCCTTGGCGCGGTCCGCCGCCAGGACGGCGACGGGGTGGTCGAGGACGACCGTCCCCTCCGCCGGGTACACCGCGACCGCCGGCGCGGCCGGCCGCCGCGCGTTGTAGCCGAACAGCGCCTGCTCGGGCACCAGCGCCACCGGGTACCGGTCCGCCCTGTCCCTGCCGGCGGAGTCCCTGCCGGCGGAGTCCGCGCCGGGGGAGTCCGTGCCGGCGGAGCCGGTGCCGACGGCGGGGTCGAACGCGTCGAACTCCGCCCTGACCGAGACCGCGACGCCCTCCCGGATCGTCCGCACGACGCCCGCGAACCCGGCCTCGCCGCCGGGGGCGCCGGTGAGCAGCGCGCCGGCCAGCACCAGCGCGCCCATGCCGGTAGCGCTGCGCGCCGGATCGGGGACCTGCAGGCGCAGCAGCCGCGGCGGGATCACCCCGTCCCCGGTCCCGCCGACCGGGTCCGGCGCGGCGTTCTCGGCCGTGCCCGCGGCGGCCAGCAGCTCGGTCCAGGACGGCTGCTCGGGCGCGCCCAGGTTGCGCAGCTGGACGGCGAGGCCGCGCGGCATCGCCAGCACGATCGGGGTGGCGGCGATCCCGCCGAGCACGGCCGGCGCTCCGTTCGCCCCGTTCGCCCCGTCCCGCCCGGGGCCCTCGACGAGCTTGAGCCACAGGGACGAGTCGGGGATCCAGACGTCCGGGCGCTCGGTCACCCCGGCCACGCCCTTGCCCGACAGCAGCGTCGCGACGGCGTCCGGCGCGGTGGTGCGCACCCGCGCGCGGGCGCAGCGCCCGTCCACGGTGTGCCGGGCGTCGTTGAACCGGCCGGCCGCCCGGATCACCGCGGGCGCGATGTCCGGCGCCACCGCCACGCCGACCGTGACCGCGTCGTCGCCGGAGCAGCCGCCACCGGTCAGCCCGAACGCGTAGGCGCCGGCGCCGGTGAGCAGCACCAGGCCGATCGCGCCGGCGAGGGGTCCGAGCAGGACGCCGCCGACCCGGCGCGGCGCGCGCCCCCCGCCGAGCGCACGGCGCCGCCGCGGCGCCCGAGCGGCGTGCGCCGGCCCCGACGGCCGGGGCCCGCGGCCCAGCGCGCGGCGCGCCCGGCTGGGCCGGCGGGGCGCGGGGTCCGGCGGGCGGCGCGCGGCGTCGGGCCGGCGGAAGGCGTCGAAGGGCTCGCCGACCTCCGGCCGCGGCGGTGCGCCCGGCCCCCCGAGCGGCCCGCCGGGCGGCCTCCCGGTCAGTCCCCCGGGGGCTTCGCTGGTCAACCCGCCGGTCGGTCCGCCGGTCGGTCCGCCGGTCGGCCCTCCAGGCAGCCTGCCGGGCGGCCTGCCGGTCAACCCTCCGGGCGGCCCGCTGGGTGGCCCCCCGGTCAACCCTCCGGGCGGCCCGCTGGGTGGCCCCCCGGTCAACCCTCCGGTCGGTCCGCTGGGTGGCCCTCCGGTCAGCCCTTCGGGCGGCCTGCCGCTCAGTCCACCGGGGGGTGGGCCGCCTGGATCGGAGGCGCCGAGGAAGGTGTAGGGCGCGTCGGCGGCGCCCGTCTCCGGCGGGTTCCGGGGTGCCCACTCGGGCACGTCGTCGTGTCCGCTCATCGCCGATCTCCGTTTCCCGGGCGGGGGTGCCGGGCCGTGTCGCGCCGTGTCGTGACGGGCCGTCGTGAGACACATGGACGATCTGTCTCAGGCATGGCCAGGTGTGATGTTCGTCTCATCGGCGCCTCCCGTCAAGGGGCCGGCCGATCAGGGCCGGACGGGGATCTCGGCGAGCAGCGCGGACAGCCCGGCGGCGCGCGCGGGCGACAGGTCGCCCGGGGCGCGTCCCGCCAGCGCCGACCGCAGCGCCGCCACCCGGCGCGGCAGGTTCACCGGCGCACCGCCGTCCACCTCGTTGAGCAGCGTGCTGACCTGGGTGGCGAGGTCGGTGCCGAACCGGGGGCCGACCTCGCCCGCCGCCATCCCGGTGTCGATGGCGCGGCGCATCCGCGCGAGTGCGCCGACCGCCAGCGCCCGCGCCTCCGCCGCGGGGACGGCCGGACGCGCCGACCGCGCGGGCCGGGAGGGCAGGGAGGGTACGGCCGGGACGGATGCGGGCGCACTCCGGCCGTCCATGGCGGCGGGCGGCGGCGCGGACCGGGGCGGCGGCGCGGGCAGCACGACGCCGCCGGGCGCGTCCCGCAGCGTCGAAAGGATCACCACCAGCGGGGCGAGCAGCAGCGCCAGCACGCCCGCGGCCGTGCCGCCCAGCACCGCCGCGCGCCGGACCCGACGGAACCGGCGCCGCGCGGGTCCCGGCCGCCCGCCGGAGGCTCCCGGCGCCGGGACGGCGGCCTCCGCGGTCAGTGCGGCCAGCGCGCGGGCCACCTCGGCGGCCGGCGGGCGCTCGCCCGGATCGGCGGCGCGGCAGCGGGCCGCGAGCGCCGCAAGCTCGGCCGGCAGGCCGCTCTCCGGCGGCGCGCCGGCGTCCGGCAGGCACGCGGCGAGGATCGCGCCGAACGCCCGCACGTCCTCGGCCTGGCCCGGCTCCCCATCCCGCGCCCCCTCCGCCTCCTGCGCCCCTTCCGCCCCATCCGCCCCCTGCGCCGCTTCCGGCCCTTGCGCTCTCTCAGGCCCCTCAGGCCCCTCAGGTCCCTCAGGACCCGCCGCTCTCTCAGGGCCCTCAGGCCCCTCCGTGCTCTCGGCGCCGGCGGCACTGGCGGCGCCGAGACCGAGGAGCTTCACGCCGTCCTCGGTGAGGAACACCCGCCCGGCGCGCAGATCGCCGTGGACGACCCCGCAGGAGTGGGCGGCGGCCAGTGCGTCCGCGACCTGTGCGCACACGGCGGCGGCCTCCTGCGCGCACGGCGGGCCGCGTTGCAGCCGCGCCGCCAGGGACTCGCCGGTCAGGTACTCGGTCACGACGTAGGCGAGGGGGTCCCCGCCGGGGCCGCCGGCCTCCCCATAGTCGTAGGTGGTCACGATGGCGGGGTGCGCGAGCGCGGCGGCGGCGCGGGCGGAGTCCCGCAGCCGCCGGCGCAGTGCCCGCCGCTCCGGCGGGACGCCGGTGAGCGCGACCGCGACGCGGCGGCCGAGCAGCTCGTCGTGCGCGCACCACACCTCCGCCGGGCCGCGCCGTCCGGCGCGGCGTTCCATGCGGTAGCGGCCGTCCAGCCGGAATCCTGGGTCCACGGGACCTCCCCTGGGGCGCGGGGACGGAGTTGTCGTCGCCGCTCAGCAGTACGCAGCGCGCCCCGGAACGGATCGGTCCGCGGCCGCGCACGGATCCGCGGGCGAAAAGTTCGGATCGACCGGGTTTCGGCTCATGGCCGGAGCAGGCCAGGGCCGAGCCTTGCCGTTCCCGGCGGGATGTGCTCCGGACTGGCCGCGGGTCAGCGGCGGGTCATGTGGACGCCTGCCGCGAGCCGGGGAAGTCCCAGGAGAGACCCCGGACAGTGAAAAGCGGCGCCGGGTGGATACGGGGGCAATCCACCCGGCGCCGCATCATCGGTGTTCCGACGGGGGCCCGGAACACCGGCACGGGCGCTCCGACGGGGGACCAGAGCGCCGGTACAAATCGTACACCGAAACCCCCCGCAGTTAGTCAAGAGAATGTCACGACCCGATTTCCGGTCGCTGTCCGGAATCGGGCTTCTGTTCCGGCTCCAGGGTCGGCTTCCCGTGATCGGCGCCCGTGCGGTCGTCGAAAGCGGCCGACGCCGTCGGCTCCCGCCCCCCGTTCGCGACGACCACCGCGATGTAGGGGAGCAGGACGGCGCCGACCACCATGAGCACCGCCAGCCACCACGGCGCGCCGGCGACCGCGGCCGCGACCGCGCCGCCGAAGCACAGCGTGCGCACGCCCATGGAGATCAGGTACCGGCGCTGCCGGCGGCTGATGTCCTCTGACATGGGGCGGGGAGCGTCGGTGACCGTGTAGACCTCCGGCTCCCGCTGGTGGCGGGGATTGACCTTCACGTTTCCACGGTAAGCCCATGGAGTCCGGCCTGCGACTGCAGTACGGGTCAAAACAACGCATCGGGAGGAACGGATGACCGATCGCACGTACCGGGTGACGGAGATCGTGGGGACCTCCCCCGAGTCGGTCGAGGCCGCCGTCCGCAACGGCGTCAGGCGCGCCTCGGAGACCCTGCGCCATCTGGACTGGTTCGAGGTGAGGGAGGTCCGCGGCCAGATCGAGGACGGGGAGGTCGCCCACTTCCAGGTCACGATGAAGGTCGGCTTCCGCCTGGAGGACACCTGAGCCCCCCGGACGACACCTGAGCCCGCCGCAGACGTCCAGAGCCCGCCGCCGGACGCACGGGGCCGCCGTGGGACGCGCAGAGCACGCTGTGGAGGCACAGGGCCGCCGTAAGACGCGCAAAGCACCCTGCGGCGCATAGAGCCGCCGTGGGACGCGCAGGGCGCCGCGGGGCGCACAAGGCCCGCTGTGAAGGCACAGGGCCGCCGCGGACGCGCAGGGTGCCGTGGGACGCGGCTGCACCCTCGGCGGCCTCGCCTACGGCGCGCTGAGCCGCTCAGCGCGCGGTCCGCTGCGGGGCGCGGACAGCCCGCCGTGGACGCGCGCAGGGGCCGCGGCCCGCCCGGCGCGGGCGCGGGTGGGGTGCCGCGCGG
>NZ_JBEYTW010000141.1:0-17625 GCF_040643275.1 Spirillospora sp. NPDC047418 | reverse complement strand
GCCGCCGCATGGCCAGCCCCCACGCCGGGCCATGCGGCGGCCGATCGTGCGGCCGTTGCCGGCCTCAGTCGTGCGCGGACTCCCAGAGCCGGACGAACTCCTCGCACACCTCGGTGATGTCGCAGACCGGGAGCTTGCCGGACTCGCCGGACGGGGCGCACCAGCGGAACGTCGCCGACTCGCACCAGACCGTCAGGTCGCCGGGCCCGCGGATGACGGAGACGCCGACCTCGTCGCCCGGCGTCAGGTCGTGGATGCCGCGCTGGACGAGCAGCGCGTGCAGGTCCTTCGTGGCGAGCCGCTCGTCGGTCCGCCAGGCGTACCGGCGGCGGCGCCCGGGGTGCGGGAGCGACAGCGCGAACCAGGTCGCCTTCCCGCGGACGGCCGGCGTCCGCAGCCGGGAGCGGGACGGGTGGTGCCCCCACCTGCCCCGGGTCAGCAGCTCGATGATCTCCAGGCCGCGGCCGTGTTCCAGCAGCGGGCCGGCGGGCGCCTGCGGCCGCCACGCGCGCAGCGTGTCGAACGCCTTGACGACCAGTTCGTCCCGGCCGCACGCGTCGGTGCGCTGGTAGACCCACAGTTCGGCGCCGGACGGGCCGTCGCCGGGCATGGCGTGCTGTAAGACGTTCGTCGCCAGCTCGCTGACCATGAGCGTGATGTCGTCGACGTCGCGGCTGGAGAGCCCGAGCGCGGGGAGCAGGCCCGTGATGTGGGCGCGCGCCACCCGCGCGATGGTGTCGTCCGGGGGCAGGGGCAGGGCCGCGCAACCGCCGTTCTCCAGCCTCCACGGAATCCCGCACGTCGTCGCGGCCTTCGTCATGGCGCCCACCTCGGGGGTTTACGGAGACATTCGCGATTCAGACATTCGCGGCTTGAACCTCCATGGTTCGCGACTCGCTATGTGTGAATCACAGATACCAGCTTCGCACATTTCTGGCCGACGGGGGCGGTACATCGCAAGGATCATGCGGGAGAAGTTGAGACGTTCACCGATGCGCCCGAAAGCGTCTAAAGCACGTCCTCCCGCGGTGCAAGAAACATGTACCGGCGGACCCGGGACGGCCGGCGCGCGGCGCTGTACCGTGGACGGCGCCTGAGAGAGGGCCGCACACATGAAGATCCCCCAGGGGTGCAGCCCTGGGGGATCCTGTGTGCGGCCCGGTCAGTCAGCGGTCGTACCTGCCGGCCCGCACGTCCTTCAGGAACGCGGCGAACACGGGCCGGGGCACCACGTGCGCCCCGGCCTCGGGCGTCCTGCTGTCGCGCAGCCCGGTGGCCGTCTCGAGGTCGGCGACCTCGACGCATCCCCCGTTGCTGCTCGCGCTCGCGGTGGCCTTGAACCACCGTGCCTGAGAGAGGTCCATGTGTCTTACTCCAGCTTCGCGATGAGTGTCTCCAGGTGGGCCGCGGTGCCGGCGGCGCTCAGCGCCGCCGCGCGGATCTCTTCGAAGATCTCGCCATAGGCCTCCACTTTCGCGGCGTCGTCGATCTCCTGGACCTCCTCGTCGTTCTCGAGGAAGACCATGGACGGCTCGCCGCCGGGGAAGTCGAAGATGTTGACCAGGGTCGACATGCCGGGGTGCAGGCCGTCCGACAGGCGCAGCAGCCGCAGCTCGACGTTCGGCCGCGCCGACATGGTCAGCAGGTGGCGCAGCTGGGCGCGGCGGTCGCCGGGGTCGCCCCACTCGTACAGCAGGGACGCCTCGGTGATCAGCGCGACCAGGGTCGGCGCGCTCTCGTCGCGGTCCAGGATCTGCTGCTTGCGCAGCCGGGCCCGCAGCGCCTGCTCGCGCCACTCCGGCGACTGCGTGCCGGACATCAGCAGCGCCTGCATGTACGGCAGGGTCTGCAGCAGCCCGGGGATGACCAGCGGCATGACCACCCGGATGCTCGACGCGTCCCCCTCGTAGCCGGGGAACTCGTTCTCGAAGACCTCCGGGTAGTCACGCCACCAGGCCCGCTGCCTGGCGCGCGACGCGAGTTCCTCCAGCTCGTCGAGGTCGCTGCCCGCGTAGATGCGCGCCAGGTCGCGGATGTCACTGAGCTCGGGACGAACCCAGTTGTTGGCCTCGAACCGGCCGACCTTGCCCCGTCCCCAGTTCAGCCGGTCGCAGACCTGGTTGGCCGTGTATCCGGCCTCGACGCGCAGATCCCGCAGGCGGCGCGCCAGCCCCCGTTTGGCAATGGTGGCGCCGTACGCCTCGCTCATCGGCGCCACCTCCCTTGACATACGGCCGGCATCAGCATACGCCTTCCGAATTTGTGAATCACAGATTTGGCCGGATCAGGAAGCGGATCACGACTCCCGTTGGTGAACGGCATCATGCGGGCGCCTCAGGACGCGGCCCGGTCGAACTCGCCCTTCCGCACGCCGTCCAGGAAGCAGGCCCATTCGTGCTCGTCGAACACCGAGATGAGCTGGCCGGACGTGCGCAAAAGCGTCCATTCTCCGACAAAAGCGACCTCGATGCCGACCTCGGCGCCGGCCTCGGTGCCGCCCTCGTCGCTCCCCGAGCGCTGCCAGTCCAGGGCGTCCGGATCGACGCCCAGTTCCTCCACCGTCGGCTTCTTCATGCTGTCTTCCTCGCTACACCGCAGTACGCCCACCGCGACCCATCACTGTCGGCGGCGTCAGGGTCCTCGGCCCCCCATTCGCCGATGTAGGCCACCTCGCGCCCCGCCTTGCCGTGCGGCGGGACGATCTCCAGCCCGTCGAAGAACCGGGTGACCTCCTCCCGCGTCCGCATGTGGACGGCCGCGGTGGACTTGGCGTACACGTCCCTGATCGTGCCGACCGCCCGGTCGGCCTGCCGGTCGTTGGTTCCGGCGGACAGCGCCAGGTAGCTGCCGGGCGCCAGCCGGTCCATGTACCCGCGGATCAGACCGTAGGGGTCGTCCTCGTCCGGCACGAAGTGGACCATCGCCACCAGCAGCAGGCCCACCGGCTGGTCGAGGTCGATCATCTTCCGGGTGACCTCGTGGTCGAACAGCGCGTCCGGCTCGCGGAAGTCGGCCGTGACGAACGCCGTTCCGGACGAGTCCGTCAGCAGCTTGTTCGCATGCACAGCCACGATCGGGTCGTTGTCGACGTAGAGCACCCGGGCGTCGGGCGCGACGTCCTGCGCCGCGTCGTGGGTGTTGTTCATCGTGGGCAGGCCCGCCCCGAGATCGATGAACTGCCGGATGCCGTGGTCGGCCAGCCAGCGCACCGAGCGCTGCAGGAAGCCCCTGTTCGCCCATGCCGCGTCGCCGGCCTCCGGCATGTTCGCCTTGACCTTGTCCGCGGCGGCACGGTCGACCTCGAAGTTGTCGGTGCCGCCGAGGTAGTAGTCGTACATTCGCGCTGGGCTGGGGACGGTGATGTCCACCCCGGGTGGAGCCTGCTCGATGTCGCTCACTGCTTTGCCTCCATCACCGCATCAGGGGAAGTGCCCGCTGTGCGCGGGTACGCGATCGTCGGCTTCGTCATGCTGTCTTCTTCGCCACAGCGCAGTAGCCCCAGCGAGAGCCGTCTGAATCCGCATCGTCGGCGTCGACGGCGCCCCATTGCCCCACGTAGCAGATCTCCGCGGGCGCGTGGTCGTACGGCGGGACGATCTCCAGGCCGTCGAAGTAGCGCTCGATCTCCGTGCGACTCCGGGGGAAGCCGCCGGGGGACGACGAGCCTGCGTACACGTTCCGCACCGTGTCGACGGCCCGGTCGATCTGGCGCTCGCTGGTGATGGCGGACAGCGCCAGGTAGCTGCCCGGCGCCAGCCGGCTCACGTACTGCCGCACGAGCCCCCACGGGTCCTCGTCCTCCGGCACGAAGTGGGTCACCGTCACCAGCAGCAGCCCCACCGGCTGCGAGAAGTCGATCATCGCCCGGGTCTCCTCGTGCCCGAGCAGCCCCTCGGGGTCGCGGAAGTCCGCGGTGATGAACGCCGTCCCCGACGCCCCTTCCAGGAGGGACTTCGCGTGCACGGCGACCATCGGGTCGTTGTCGACGTACAGGATCCGGGCGTCGGGCGCGACCTTCTGCACCGCGTCATGGGTGTTGTTGCCCGTCGGCAGGCCGGCGCCGATGTCGATGAACTGCCGGATGCCCTGCTCGGCCAGCCACCGCACCGAACGCTGGAGAAAACCACGGTTCGCCCACGCCGCGTCCTCCAGATCGGGCATCTGCGCGCGGACCTTCTCGACCGCCTCGCGGTCGACCGCGAAGTTGGCCGAACCGCCGAGGATGTAGTCGTACATCCGAGCCGGGCTGGGGACCGTTCCGTCCACCCCGGGGGGAACCTGCTCGATGTCGCTCACTGATTGGCCTCCATCGCCGTATCTCTGGATGAGCCCGCCGGGTCTTCCACGGTCGGCCTCCTCACTCTGGCTTCCTCACTCCGGCTTCCTCGCCACAGCCGCATAGCCGAGCCGCGAGCCGTCACTATCCGCCGCGACAGGGTCCTCAACACCCCACTCACCGAGGTGGCACACCTCCGCGGGCGCGCCCTTGTACGGCGGGACGATCTCCAGGCCGTCGAAGAACCGCTCGATCTCCGCGCGGGGCCGGGGGAAGGCCCCGCCGGACGACGACCTGGCGTACACCCGCGCGACCTTGTCGATCTCCTCACCGGCCTGCCGGTCGCTCCTGATCGCGGACAGGGCCAGGTGGCTGCCGGGCGCGAGCCGGGCCATGTACCGCTGGATGAGGCCCCACGGGTCGTCCTCGTCTGCGACGAAGTGGGTCACCGTCACCAGCAGCAGCGCCACCGGCCGCGTGAAGTCGATCACCGCCCGGGTCTCCTCGTGCCCGAGCAGGCCGTCGGGGTCGCGGAAGTCGGCGGTGATGAACGCCGTCCCCGGCACGCCTTCGAGCAGCGCGTTCGCGTGGATCGCCACCAGCGGGTCGTTGTCGGCGTACAGGATCCGCGCGTCGGGCGCGACCGACCGCGCCACGTCATGCGTGTTGTCGCCCGTCGGCAGGCCGGCGCCGATGTCGATGAACTGCCGAATACCCTGCTCGGCCAGCCACCGCACCGAACGCTGCAGGAAATGACGGTTCGCCCATGCCGCTTCTTCCAGGTCAGGCATGTGCGCGCGGACTTTCTGCACGGCCTCGCGATCGACCGCGTAGTTGGCCGAACCGCCGAGGATGTGGTCGTACATTCGGGCCGGGCTGGGGACGGTGATGTCCACCCCCGGTGGAGCCTCCTCGATGTCGCTCACCGTTTCGCCTCCATTGCCGCATCTTGTGATGCACGAATTATGAAGCAACCCGTCCAGGCGATGCGATGCTTCGGTGGCGAACGGTCCGGTCGGCGGGGGCCTGATCAGGCGGAAACACCGTCCATCATCTGGAGCCGGATCGCGATCGCCCTGGCCTCGGGAACACCGAGCCGCTCGAACAGGTCGAGCGCCTGCCGCCAGTGGATCCGCGCCGCATCGGGCCCGCGAAGCTGCAGAAGCGCGGCCGCGATCCCCTCGTGCGCCTTTCCCTCGTGGTACGGGTCGCTGATACCGCGCGCGACCGACAGCGCCTCCCGGTAATGATCGAGCGCCGCCGCGGCGCGCCCGGTGCCAAGGTGCGCGTCCGCGATTCCCTGCACAGCCCTCACGCGCTGGTAAGGGTCTTCTATCTCCTGCGCACTCCGTTCGGCCTTCTGATGATGGACGAGCGCCTCCGCCGGACGTCCCATCAGCAGATAGGTGACCCCCAGACTGTTGAGGACGTCGGCGATGTTCCGCCGGTCCCCCGCCGTTCGGAAAACGGCGATCGCCTCTCGGTGACAGCGCAGTGCCTCACCGTAGTTTCCTTTGTACTGGTGAACGTTCCCGATGTTGTTCTGCAGAATGGCGCGGCGGTACTCCCCGACATCGCCGAACACGCGACCGGATTCCTCGTAGTGCCGGATGGCGTCGCGGTGGTAGCCGCGCTGGCGCTGGATCTCACCGAGGTTGTTGTGCGCCATCGCGGCGCCGCGCTCGTCCCCGGCCAGCTGGAATCCGTCCAGCGCGGAGCGGAGGTGCGCGATGGCCTCCGGGAAGCGGCCGAGTTGCCCGAGGGCGATCCCGGCGTGCCCGAGCGCATCGGCCTCGCCGCGCCGGTCGCCGGCCCGCCGGTACAGCGCCTGCGCCTCCCGGTGGTGCGCGAGGGCCTCACGGAATCGGGCGGTCTGCCAGAAGCAGATGCCCATGCGGTCCAGTGCCTCGGCGGCGGCGCGCGGGTCACCCGTGGCGCGGGTGAGCATGAGGGCCTCTTCCGCCAGGTTCAGCGCTTCCGCGATGTGCCCCCTGCGTGCCTTCGTCTCGCTCAGTGCCAGCAGGGTCAGTGCCGTGGAACCGGCGTCCCCGAGTTCACGCGCGGCCTGGAGTGCCTCTTCCTGGGCCTCGGCCGCGTGCTCGTAGTGCCCGTGCTCCTCCAGGAACGCCGAGAGCGACTGCACGAGCCGGACGCCGTGCTGCCGCCATTCGTGCTCGATGGCGTGATGCGCGAGGAACAGGCCGTTGCGCCATTCGGTCTCCAGCCACCTGCGCGCGTCCTGCTCCTCACCGCTGTCCTCGCCGACGTCGTCGAGCGGTGCCGCGGGCCGGTGCCGGTGGGGATACCGGACGCGGTCCGCGCGGTCGGCGCGGGCGAGGTAGTGGCTCAGCAGCCGTCCGACGGCACGCCTGCGGTCCGCGCTCGACTCCTCGGCGAACGCCCGGGCCCGCGCGAAGGCCCGGACCAGGTCGTGCATGCGCAGTCGCCCGGGGACGAACTCGTGGACGAGATGGTGGTCGAGCAGCGCCTCGACGGCCTCCCGCGCGACCTCGTCCGGTACGCCGCTCACGACGGAGACGACGCACGCGTCCGTCTCCGGGCACGGCGTCAGGCCAAGGCGGCGGAACACCATCCGCTGATCGCCGGTGAGCGCGCGGTAGGAGAGCTCGAACGCCGCCTCCGCGAGGCCCTCCCCGTCCTCGGCGCCGGCCTCGTCGTGGTGGAACATGCCGGCGGCGGCACGTCCGGCGGCCACGCGGAGCGCCACCGGGAGCCGGCCGCACCGGCGGACGATGGCGTCGACGTCGACGTCCCGCAGGTGCCCGGCGATGCCGCGGACGAGGGCGCGGGCCGCGTCCACCCCGAGGACGTCGAGGCGCACGTAGCTCGCGCCGGGGAGCCCGGACAGGCGGCGCCTGGCCGTCACGAGGAAGCGGGCGGACCGCGCCGTGAGGATCGCCCGGATCTGCCGGACGTCCGTCGCGTCGTCCAGCACGACGATCGCCCGCCGGCGTTCCATCTCCTGCCGCCACAGCACCGCCCGGTCCGCGAGCCCGGCCGGGATGCGTCGCGCCGGGACGTTCAGCAGCCGCAGCAGTTCGGCGAGCGCCGCATGCGGCGACAGCGGCGGGAGCTCCGGATCGTGGCCGCGCAGATGCAGGTAGAGCCGGACGTCGGGATAACGGTGGGCGAGGGCCCGCGCGGCCCGGACGGCGAGCGCGCTCTTGCCGACGCCCGCCAGGCCGGTGATGACGGAGACGCGGTGGGCGCGGTCCGTGAGTGCGCCGAGTTCGTCGTCGCGTCCGGTGAAGTCGTCGATGTCCGGCGGCAGGGAGTCGGGCGGTGCACCCTCGGGTCGCGGCGTCGCGGCCAGGCCGACGTCCCTGCGCAGTATCCGCTCATGGAGTTCGCGGAGGCCGGGCCCCGGGTCGGTGCCGTTCTCCTCGACGAGCAGCGTTCGCACGCGCCCGTAGACGGCCAGCGCGTCGGACGGCCGGTCGCACCGGTACAGCGCCGTCATGAGCAGGCCCGCGACCTTCTCGTCGAACGGATGCGCGGCGGTGAGCCGGACCAGTTCACCGACCACCTCGGCGTGCAGCCCGAGCCGCAGTTCCGTGTCGACGCGCTCCAGGACGGTCGCGTGGAACTCCTCCTCCAGGCTCACGCGCATGTGCCGGGCCCAGTCGCCGGGCAGCCCCGCGAGCGGCTCCCCCTGCCACAGCCCCGCGGCCTCGCGGAGCAGTTCGCGGGCCTCCTCGTCGTCCCCGCTCTCCGCGATGGCCCGCGCCTGCCGGCACAGCCGCCGGAACCGGTGCAGATCGACGGCATCGGTGTCGACGGCGAGCACGTACCCCGCCGGATCGTGCCGGAGCAGCGGCGCGCCCGTCCCCCGGAGCCGGCGGCGCAGCCGCGACAGGTAGCTCGTCAGCGTCGCGCGGGCGTGCTCCGGCCGCCCGTCCGCCCCCCAGATCCGCGCGGCCAGCGTGTCCGCCGGCACCGGACGCCCACAGTCCACCGCGAGGACGGCGAGCGCGCACCGCTCCTTCGGCGAGCCGAGCGCCACCCGCCGCCCGTCCACGGCGATCCCGACCGCCCCGAGGAGCGTGACCTCCTCCATCTTTCCCTCCGTGCGCCTGCCCCCTCCCCCCTTTTGGACGATGACACGGCAATTGCGCACTTACCAGCCTCGGCACCGCCCCGCCCGGCACGCCCCGCCGGGTTCCGTCAAACAGCTGTTTGATTAATGCGAATCGGACACGAACGAGTACAATAACCGCCCGTCACACACCGGATGTCTTTTTCAGTGAAACTTTCCTTGGACATCGGGGACGATCTCCAAAAGACACCACGAGCTGCCTGAATCACCTCTAGGCTGGCAAAGTCCCCCGAATCGCCGAGGGAGCCAAGAGACAGCGAATGCACGAGCAATATGCACGTGCATCGACACGTGCGCTAAAGCATCCAACAACCACGATGGAGTGGAAAAGTCAGATGTTCGTAGCCGCTATGTATCTCATACCTGCCATCTGCAACATCTACATGTGGTAGGCCGCGGGTTCCGGGCAGAGGCCGGAACCCGCGTCCACCCTCCACCACCCCCAGGCCGTCCGCAAACGCCGCTCGGGCCGCCGCCTTGTTGATCTGCGGCGTGTTGTTGTTTTCGGGGCGCTCATAACAACAACACGCCGCAGGTCAACGGAGTTGGGGTGGGCTAGCTGGGGTGCAAGGGGGGCGTCCAGGGAGTTGCAAGGTAGTCGTCCAGGGGGTGTGCGCACCTTTGGCCTTGTCGTTGGGTCGACGGGCAGGAGGGTGTGATGACGGGCGACGGGTGGTCCATCGGGCCGTTCGGGCTGGACGGGAACAAGGGGGCTACGCTTTCCGGGCTGCGGACCGTGTTGATGGTCGTGCACCATTTGACGGCGGCTACGCGGCTTGCGGACGTGGCGCCGCTGGTGGAACGGGATCGGCGGATCCAGACGGTGTACACGGTGGCGCCGTCGTCGGCGCTCGCGGCGGGGACGGCGCGGCATCTGGCGGCGTCCGGGGCGCTGACCATTCCGTTCGCGCAGGCGGCGCAGACGCGGTTCGATCTGGCGGTCGCGGCGGGGGACGGCGCGCTGGAGCGCGTCCACGCGCCGGTGCTGATGCTCCAGCACGGGATGGGGCCGGGGAAGCTCGCGCGGCGCTGGGACGGGGCCGGGCCGCCGGCCGCCCGGCCGGTGGCGGGGATGCGGCGGGAGGCGTTCGTCGCGGGCGGGCGGGTCGTTCCGTCGGTGCTCGCGCTGGCGCATGAGGAGCATCGGTGCGCGCTGGCGCGGGTCTGCCCGGAGGCGCTGCCCGTCGTTCGAATTGTGGGCGACATCGCGTTCGATCGGCTGTGCGCCGGGCTCTCGTTGCGGGAGCGGTATCGGGCCGCGTTCGGGGACGGGGTCGGGGACGGGCGGCGTCTCGTGGTGGTCTCCTCGACATGGGGGCCGCAGGCGCTGCTCGGGCGGCATCGCGACCTGGTCAGGCGGCTCGTGGCCGAGCTGCCGGACGAGTACCGCATCGTGGTGGCCGTCCATCCGGTGACGTGGGGTTTCCACGGTTTCCGGCAGTTGCGGGCCTGGTTCGACGACTGCCTGCGGCTCGGGGTGGGCCTGCTGCCGTTCGAGGAGGGGTGGCGGGCCGCGATCGCGGCGGCCGACCTGGTGATCGGGGATCATGGGTCGGTTTCCGTGTATGCGGCG
This sequence comes from Spirillospora sp. NPDC047418, assembly GCF_040643275.1. Lineage (NCBI taxonomy): Bacteria > Bacillati > Actinomycetota > Actinomycetes > Streptosporangiales > Thermomonosporaceae > Spirillospora > Spirillospora sp. NPDC047418. The sequence goes on along the minus strand of NZ_JBEYTW010000141.1, from coordinate 7,659 downwards.
GCTTCGGGTGTTCCGGTGCTGCTCGGGGCGTTTCCGGAGGGGGACGTCCTGCCCGGGTCGCTCAGCGATCTGCTGGGACGGCGCGTCCCGCATCTGATGCCGGAGCGGCCGCTGCTCGATCAGGTGAGGTGTGCGATGGGCCGTCCGGCGGCGGTGGAGCTGCGGGGCCGGCTGACCTCGGAGCCGGGGCGGGCGGCCGTCCTGCTGCGCCGGGAGATGTACGCGCTGATGGGTCTCGCGGAACCCGCCGAGCCGCCGGAGACGGACCCTCCTCCGCTGCCCGAGCCGATCGGGAGCCGGACGATATGAGCGGCGCGTGGGTGGTGCGGGTCTGGCTGACCGCGTCCGATGGGGTGGTGATGAGTCGGCGGCCGGCGGGTGATTGCGGGCCTTCGCCCGAGCGTCTGGTGGACGAGCACCTCGTGGTGGAGGGTGCGGACAATCCGTGGGCGCCGGTCGCGGACGTGCTCGTTCACCGCGCGGGGGTGCGGCCGGTCGAGTTCCATGGGCTGGTCGCGTGCGCGGTCGAAGCGGGCAGATGCGTCATCAGCGCGCGGGGTGAGCGGGATGTCGTGGTCGCCGGAATGCCGTCCGCGGCGGTGTGGATCGCGTCGGTCGCGCATGCGCGGCTGGTCTCCGGGCGGAGGCTCGGTGCGCTCACGTCCCCTGGAGCCGGCCCCGGATCGTGCGGGCCTGGTAGGAGCCCAGTTCCTCGTAGATAGCGGCGGCCTGTTCGAGGTGGTCGCGTTCGGCGGCGGTGTCGTTCCGGCGGGCCGCGAGCAGGGCGCGCGTGACATGGACGGTCGCCAGGGAGTGCCGGGCGTCCACCCGGACGGCGGCGTCGCGGGCGGTGTCGAGGACATCGCCCGCGGCGGCGTCGCGGCCGGTGTCGATGAGTGCGCCGGCCAGGGCGGTGAGCGTCCGGGCCAGGTTGTAGTCGTCGCCGCGTCCCGCGAAGAAGTCCCGTGCCGCGTGCAGGTGTTCGACCGCCTCGGCGGGACGGCCGTCGCGGACGAGCGTCTCACCGAGGCGGCGCGTCATCATCGCCACGCCGCGCGCCGGGTCCACCGAGGCGCGCCTGCTCACTTCCAGTGCGCGGGTGAAGGTCTCGATGGCTTCGCCGAGCTGGTCCTGCGCCAATTGGGCGACGCCGAGGCGCTCCAGGGCCGCTCCTTCACCGTCGGTGTGGCGCGCGGCCTGTTCGAGGGCGAGCGCTTCACGGCTGAGCCGTGCGGCCTCGGTGAACTCCCCGAGGTTCAGCCGCGCGGTCGCCAGCGCTTCGAGCATCCGCGCACGGGCGAGGGGGTCGCCGAGTGCGGTGGCGGACGCGAGACCCAGTTCGTGGGTTTCGATCCAGACCACGTAATGCTTGCGGAAGACCACGACGCCCCACAGTGCCTCGCACAGTTCCCACGTCTCGCGGTGGAGGCCGCGCCGGTGCGCCTCGGCGACCATGTCACGCAGGGTGGGGAGCACGCCCTCCAGCCAGGCGATCGCCTCGACGGTGCCCGGAAACGAGACCGCGGGTGGACGGTCGTACGCACGCCCCAGGTGCCACCGGTCGGGGATGATGACGTGGTCGGCGGCGACGGCCATGCGCAGGTAGTGGTCGAGCAGGCGCTGGAACGCGCTTGCCCGTTCGTCGTCTGATTCCGCGACCGTCCGGGCATGCAGGTGGGCCAGGTCGTGGAAGAGGTAGGTGCCGCCGGGGGCGGCGTCCACCAGGTTGGCGTCGATGAGGACATCAAGGTCGCCTGCGGGGTCGCCGCCGGCCAGCGCGGCCACGGCCGGGGCCGCGAACCGGCCGTTCGGATGGACGCTGAGCAGCCGGTACAGCCGGGCCGCGGACGGCGGCAGATCGCGGTAGGTGACGTCGAAGACGGCCTGCACGGACAGATCCTCCTCGCCGAAGACGGCCAGCCGGTTCCGCTCGTCGGCCAGCTCGCCGACGAGCCGCTCGATGCGCCAGTGCCCGCGCGTCGCCAGCCGCGCCGCGGACGTGCACAGCGCCAGCGGAAGCCGCCCGCACAGCGTCGCCAGCGACCGGACGGCCTGCGGTTCGGCGCCCGTCCGGCCGCTGCCGAGCATCCGGTCGAGCAGCTGGACGGCGCCGTCCTCGTCCAGCGGGTCGAGCGGCAGGAAGGAGGCGCCGTCGACCGCGAGGCCGGGCAGCCGCCGCCGGGACGTCACCACCACCATGGACGGGCCGCGCCCCGGCAGCAGCGGACGCACCTGGGCCGCGGACGCGGCGTCGTCCAGCATGATGATCAGCCGCCTGCCCGCGGTGACGCTGCGGTAGAGCGCGGCCTGCTCGTCGGCGTCGGCGGGCACCGCCTCGGGGGCGACGCCGAGCGCCCGCAGGAAGCGGCCGAGGGATTCGCTCGGCGGCGCGGGCGCCCCGGCGGAGAAGCCGCGCAGGTCGGCGTAGAGCTGCCCGTCGGCGAACCCGTCGGCGACGCCGTGCAGCCAGGCCAGCGCCACCGAGGTCTTCCCGACGCCGCCGACCCCGCTGATCACCGTGACTCCGGGCGCTCCGCCGTCCCGGACGGCGTCGCTCAGCCGGCCGAGGACGCCCATCTCGCTGACGCGGTCGGTGAAGTAGGGGCGGGACGCGGGCAACTGCGCGGGCACCGCCGGATATCCGGTGCCCGGGGCGGCGGTGCGCAGGTGAATGCCGCCGTGTACGACGCCCGCCTGGACGACCGAACCGGACACGTCCGCGGCGACCTCATTTCGCAATGACGGCCGTCCCGTCCGCCATTCCCCGGTATCGCCTTCGGTCAAGGGAGCCACTCCGCAAGGGCAAGGAACTTCCGAATCCGGGTCAACATAACCCGGCGCCCCGGCGGCGGCAAGACGATCACGCCTTTGTAGCCCGTCCGGCCTCGATATATGGCGACCAAATCAGCCATCGGCCGACACGTCGATTATGAGGACGATGCGGCGGGAATGCGCAGATGGAGTGAACCTCTGCCGCCCCAAGCGACCCAGTTGTAACTCCTCACCATGCGTTGCTTGTCAACGTCTGGTCAAGGGTCGCCCACGCGTGATGCACTGTCCGCCATGACAGATCCCATGACCGTCGCCATCGCCACCGCCATGGCCGGCAAGGCCGTCGAGGTCGCCGGTGAACCGGTCCGCGCCGCCGTCGCGGAAATCTGCCGGCGGGTCCGGGAGCGGTTCCGCGGACGCCCGGCAGACCAGGAGGCCCTCGCCCGGGCGGCGGCCGAGCACGGCGAGCGGCCCGAGGTGCTCGAAGGGGTCATGCGGCGGTTCCTGGACGAGGATCCCGCCTTCCGCGCCGAGCTCGAAGCGATCTGGCAGCAGGCCCACACGAACGCGAGCGCGGCGGACGACGGGGTCGTCAACGTCTTCACCGGCCGGGCCGAGAAGGTCGTCCAGCTCCGGGACGTCCAGGGCGACCTCAACATCGGCTGACGGCAGGATTCGGCGCCGTCCCCCCGGGCATCACGGGTCCTCAGAGGACGTCCGGGCCAGGCAGAGGGGGGAACGAACATGAAGACCGCACCGGAACTCGCGCTGCGGCAGGTCACGATGCAGTTCATCGGCAACGCCACGGCGCTGCTGCGCTGCGGGCCGTTCACGCTGCTGACCGATCCCAACTTCCTGCACCGCGGGCAGCGCGCCTACCTCGGGGCCGGGCTCTCGTCCAGGCGGCTGACCGAGCCCGCGCTGCGCATCGAGGAGCTGCCGCGCCTGGACGCCGTCGTCCTGTCCCACCTGCACGGCGACCACTGGGACCGGGTCGCCCGCGCGAAGCTCGACCGGGGCCTGCCGATCATCACCACACCGCACGCGGCCCGCCGGCTCCAGGGCTGGCACCGGTTCCGGCACGCGGTCGGGCTGCGCACCTGGGAGTCGCAGACGATGGTGAAGGACGGCGCCCTGCTGCGGATCACCTCGATGCCGGGACGGCACGCGCCCGGCCCGGCCCGCCTGCTGCTGCCCCCGGTGATGGGCAGCCTGCTGGAGTTCGGCCCGGCCACCGGCGAGGTGCAGTACCGCCTCTACATCACCGGCGACACGCTGATGTACGACGAGATCCACCAGATCGCCCGCCGCAACCGGAACATCGATCTCGCCATCCTGCACTTGGGCGGCACCAAGCTGCCCGGCGGCATCATCGTCACGATGGACGGCGCGCAAGGCGCCGACCTGTTCGAGACGATCCGCCCTGGACGAGCGGTCCCCGTCCACTACAACGACTACGGCGTGTTCAGTTCGCCCCTGGACGATTTCCGCCGCGAGATGGAGCGCCGGGGCTTCGGCGACCAGGCGACCTACGTCGAGCCCGGCCAGAGCCACACGTTCACTCAAGCCTGACGCCGGCCTACCCGGTCGCGTTTCGCTCGGTCTTGTAGCGCGCGGGCCATGCGCAGCGGGAACAGGCCGAGGAGGGGCGCACGGCGCCCCAGGTCGTCGGTGTCCTTGCGGTCGAATGCGCGCGCGTACCGCGCCGCCTGGGACGCGGTGCCGTACTCCTTCGCGCCCCCGGCCCCGCATTCGCGCACGCACGACCAGCGCATCGTGGTGCCCTCGGCGGTGAAGGCGTAGTCGTGTCCGAAGATCCGGCAGGCCAGGGTCACGTCATGCCTCCGGGTTCGCGTCGCCGTTGGTCTCGGGCGGCCCGTACCGGTTGCGTGCGAGCGGCCGGGCCCGTCCCTCGTGGACGGCCTCGCGCAGCGCGGCGCGGAACCGTCCCGGCCCCCAGTAGCGTGCGCCGACCATCTCGGCGAGCCGGGTGCGGGGCGTCGGCCCGTGCTCGGCCAGCGCCTGCGCGATGGCGGTGACCTCCCGGTCGAGGGCGATATCGGCGCCGGACTCCCAGTCGGTCGTCCATCCGGTCATCATGGTCGGCGAGTAGAACGCCCGCCCCGGGCCGGGCCGGAACCGGCGCAGCCCCGTGGGCCGCTCCCGTTCGCGGCGCAGCACGCGCTCGCGGATGCGCGCGTCGCGTTCGCGCGCCGCCCGTTCCCGTTCGGCCGCCTCGGCGCGCTCGCGGTCCGCCTGCTCGGCCGAGCCCGACTCGGCCGCCAGCGACCGCGCGGCGGAGCGGTGCTGCGCGGCCTCCATCCGGTCGGCGGCCGACTCGGCGCGCATCCGGTGGAGGCCGGCCTGCCGCTCATGCTCGGCCGCGGCCGCGTCGTCGCGCCGGGCGCGGGACGCGTGCGCGCGGGCCAGTTCGGTGTGCATGTGCTCCCACGCGTCGTAGGTCTCGGCCTGGTCGCGGGCGATCTCGGCCTCGATGCCGTCCAGGGCCTCGGCGCGGGCGCGGGTCTCCGCGGCCATCGCGCGCTGCTCCCCGGCCCGTGCCCGCTCGGTCGCCGCCTCCGCGAGGGCCGCGTGCAGCTCGGAGTCGGCCCGGTCGCCGGCGGACAGCGCCTCCGCCCGCTCCCGCAGCGCGCGGGCCCGCTCGTCCGCCGCCGCGGCGCGGTCGAGGGCGGACGCGCGCTCGGCGTCGTTCCCGGCCCGCTCGGCGGCGGCGCGCTCGTCGTGGGCTGTCGCCTCCTCCGCGAGGCGCTCGGCGTCCCACTCGGCGATCTGCGCGAGGACCTCCTCGACGCGCAGCCGTTCACGGACGTCGTCGTCCTCCTCCGCGCGCGGCGCCAGCTCGTGGATGACGGCGCGGTGCTCGGCGGCGCGCGCCCGCGTCTCCTCGGCGTGCCGCCGCGCCTCCAGCGCCGCGCGGTGCCCGGGGCCGCCGCCCGCCTTCGCCTCCGCCGCCTTCCCCGCGGGCCGCTCCTGCTCCTCTTCGGCTTCGTGGACGGTCAGCGGCTTGGCGATGTTCTCCAGCGACGCCCGTTCGGCGCGGACGCCGAAGAGCAGCTCGGCGATGCCGCCCAGCGCCATGATGACGGCGCCGATGAAGAACCCGATCGCGACGTTGCCGATCACACCGCTGTCGATCATCCGGCCGAAGATGAGCGGCCCGGAGATGCCGCCGACCGCCGTGCCGATCGCGTAGAAGAACGCGATGGCGAGCGCCCGCGTCTCCATCGGGAAGATCTCGCTGACCGTCAGGTAGGCGGAGCTGGCACCGGCGGACGCGAAGAAGAACGTCACGGCGACCAGCGCGATGAACGTCCAGTTCGTCAGTACCTCGGTCGTCAGGAAGATGCCGAGCAGGATGGTCAGCACGGCCGAGATGAAGTACGTCCCGGAGATCATCGGCTTGCGGCCGACGGTGTCGAACATCCGGCCGAGCAGCAGCGGGCCGAGGAAGTTGCCGATCGCGAACAGGGCGATGTAGTACGGCACCGCCCCCGACGCCACGTCGAAGTACTTGCTCAGGATCGTGCCGAGGTCGAACGTCACCGCGTTGTAGAGGAACGCCTGCCCGACGAACAGCGCGAACCCGAGCGTCGCCCGCTTCGGGTAGATCTTCACCGCCACCTGGGCGATCTCCCGGAACGGGATGGCCTTGCGCTGCCGGACGGTGAGGCTCTCGCCCGGTTCCGCCAGGTCCCCGGCGGTCTCCCGGCGCACCTCGGTCTCGATGCCGTCGACGATCCGCTCCGCCTCGTCCTGCCGGCCGTGGATGAACAGCCAGCGCGGGCTCTCCGGGACGTGCCGCCGGACGAGCATGATCGCGAGGCCGAGCACGGCGCCGACGCCGAAGGCCAGCCGCCAGCCGAAGTCCTGCGCGAAGATCGAGGTGTTCAGGAAGAACAGCGCGGCGAGGGCACCGCCCGCGGACCCCACCCAGTAGCTGCCGTTGATCGCGAGGTCGACGCGGCCGCGGGCGCGGGCCGGGATCAGCTCATCGATCGCGGAGTTGATCGCCGCGTACTCGCCGCCGATGCCCATCCCGGTGACGAACCGGCACGCGAAGAAGAACCACGGCGCGAACGCGAACGCGGTCGCCACCGTGGCGACGATGTAGACGACGAGCGTGAGGATGAACAGCCTCTTGCGTCCGAACCGGTCGGTGAGCTGCCCGAAGAACAGCGCGCCGAGGCACGCGCCGGTGACGTAGATCGCCGCCGCGACACCGATGTCGCCGGGCGACATGTGCACGCCGCTGCCCTGCTCCGTCAGCCGCGCCGCGACGGACCCGACGATGGTGACCTCGAGGCCGTCGAGGATCCACACCGTCCCGAGGCCGACGACGACCATCCAGTGGAAGCGCGACCAGGGCAGCCGGTCCAGGCGCGCCGGGATCCGCGTGGTGATCGTCCCCAAGCGCGTATCAGCCGTCATGCGGTCAGCCCTCCCACGAACCGGTGGTCGATCACGACCGGGCGAATCATCGGTAGGGCTACCCGTCAGCCGGATATCACACCTCTGCGCCCCGACAAGGTCAAGAAAGGCCGAAATCACGCGAAATGATGCGGAGGATGCGAAAGGCGCCCGCGGTGGCGGGCGCCTCTCCGATCGGGGTCACTCGATGTCGGTCGGGGGCATTCGGGGTCACTTGAGGAACGGGAGCCTTTCGACCAGGCGGGTCGTGCTCCACCAGCGGCCGAGGCCCAGGGTGTCGCCGGCGCTGACCAGGGCCAGTCCGACGATCAGGATCGCGTAGACGATGTGGTCGTCCATGAACAGGTTGTTCTCCGGGGGCAGGACCGCCGTCCACATCAGGACCAGCAGTGCCGCGCCGCCGGCGGCGGCGACCCGCATCCCGATGCCGAGGATCAG
>NZ_JBEYTW010000140.1:0-18759 GCF_040643275.1 Spirillospora sp. NPDC047418 | reverse complement strand
GCGGCCGGAGCGCCTCGTCGCGCTCGACGCGCTCGCGCTCGCCGAGCGCTGGTTCGGGTCCGGTCGTCAGTTGCCCCTGGAGGCGCCCCAGGACTTCGCGGCCGGGGACTCGAAGAACGTGGCGACCTGCTCCTGGACGCCGTCCTTCCCGATCTTGTTGATGCGGGACTGGTGGCTCACGATCGAGTTGCCGTCACCGAGGTTGATCGGAGGGAGGATGTCGTTGAAGGGGACCTCGAGGTCGACCATCGCCTTCTTGACGCCCTCGCGGGTGAGGGCCTTGGCCTCGCACGCCTTGCGCAGCGCCGCCACGACCACGGTCCCGTTGATCCAGCCGCCGACCTCGAAGTTGTCCGGCTTGGCGTCGGGGGCGTAGGCCTCGCGGGCCTTGGTCAGCGCCCGGATGCCGGCGTTGTCGTCGTTGAGGGTGCCGTAGCCGCCGGAGACGAAGTAGTTGTCGAGCAGGCCCTTCAGGGGCTTGCCGAGGCTGGAGGACCAGGCGCCCGAGGTGGAGACGAAGGTCGGCTTGTAGCCGAACTGGGCCGACTGGCCGATGATGCCGGCGGTCTGGGCGGGCGTGACGCCCAGCATGACGATCTCGGCGCCGGCGCCCTTGAGGTCGTTGATCTGGGCCGTGAAGTCCTTGTCGGCGTTGGTGTAGGTCGGCTCGGCGACGACCTTCACGCCCACCGTGGCCTTCGCCGCGTGGTTGAGGGCGTCGAGGTAGACCTTGCCGGTCTCGTCCGCCGACGTCACGAACCCGACCTTGACGGTCTTGGCGGCCGAGGCGCCGGCCCGCTCGGCGGCCCAGACCAGGCCGTTGATCAGCTCGACCTCGAAGGGCGGCATGGCGACGTAGACGTTGGGGAGGTCGAGGGTCTGGGTGTTGATGGACGCCGAGAGCGTCGGCATGTTGTCCCGCTCGATGCTGGTCCGGACGGCGTTCAGCCCGGCGGTGCCCACGAACTGGGCCACCATCAGGTTCTTGGGCGCCGCGGACCGGTACTGCTGCGTGGTGATCTGCGGGTCGTACTTGGTGTCGCGCTTGTCGACCACGATCTTGCGCCCGCAGACACCGCCCTCCTCGCGGTTCATCTGGTCGATCTTGGCCTCGACACCGAGCGAGCCGGCGATGCCGCCCTGGGCGATGGGCCCGGAGAAGTCGCTGATCACGGTCACGCTGATCTCGTCGTCGGTGACCCCGGGGCCCATGGCGACGCCGTCGGCACCGGTCGCGGACTTGCCGGAGCCCGAGCCGCCGCATGCGGCCAGAGTCAACAGGGGGGCGACCGCCAGCGCGGTCAGTGACCTCTTGAGCATGGGGGTTCGTCTTTCTCGGTCGGTGGAATCCGCGCAGGTGACACGGGCCACAAAGATTAGACCAGACTATACAGAAACAGAAGAGACAAGCTCTGCAAGTTGGAGAAGCTATGGTGACAGGCGCTTGTCCGGCGTCGTGACGAAGCAGGGCGCCCCAACGAGAGGAGCGCCCATCGCCACGGTCGCGTCAGGCTCGCCAGGTGAACGTGATCCGCCGGTGCGCGAACCGCCACCCCGCCTCGGTGTGGACCAGCCGGTCGAGGTATTCCCCCGCGGCGGCCGGCCGGCCGTCGGCACCCCGGAGCACGAAGTAGGCGCGGCCCGTAGCGCGCTCGTCGCCGGCCAGGTCGATGAGCACGTTGCTGTTCTCGTGGCGCGGCGACTCGGCCGTACGGGCGGCGATCACCTGGGCGAGTCCCTCGGCGCCGGTGAAGTCGGCCCCTCCGGTGATCTCCATGCGGCCATCGGCGGTGAAGCAGCCGCGGAAGGACTCGAGGTCGCGGTCGTCGATGGCGAAGCTGTAGCGCGCGTAGAGCTGGGTGATGTCGGTGATGTCGGTGATGCGGTCGGGCAACGGGGCTCCTCGTCGAACGGTTTCGGTCGGATCAGGAACGGGGGGTCGCGGGCAGCCGGGAGAGCTCGTGGCGCCAGGCGACGTCCAGGTTGAGGGTTCCGCCGAGGTCGGGGAGCTCGGCCCGGTCGGCCTCGTCGATGGCGCGGGGGCGTCCCCCGGCGGAGGCGACGAGCAGGCAGAGGTGCGCGATCTCGTCGATGGAGACGGCGCGCAGCACCGCCTCGGGGACCGAGCCGCCGGTGACGACCACGCCATGCCCGCGGAGCAGGGCCGCGGCGTGGTCGCCGAGGTGCTCGGCCACCTCGTCCCCCAGCGCGTCGCTGCACACCAGCACCGAGCGGGGATACACCGGGATGCCGCCGGCCACGAGGGCGGAGCCCGGAATGTCGTAGGCCCCCACGAGCGGCTCCAGGACCAGGCCGGCCAGGTCGGCGGCGACCGTGCGGCGAGGGTGCGCGTGCACGACGCACCGGACGTCGGGACGCCGGCGCAGGATCCGGGCATGCAGGGGAAGTTCGTTGGGGACGGCCCAGCCGTCCAGCTCGCCGGCGAGGCCGGGTTCGCCGTCGAGGGTCACCACCCGCACGTCCCGCGACGTGGTGTGGGCCAGCCCCGACTCGCGGGGGCCGCGGCACCGCACCAGGATCCGCTCGTCGTCGAGGCGGAGGCTGATGTGCCCGAGGAACCCCGGCGAGAGCTCGCGGGCCGCCAGCACCCGGCACCCCGCGGCCACCAGCTCCCGAAGCTCCTCAATGTCGTTGTCGTGGACGTCCACCATCATCGAGCGACCTCCTTAAGCGACGCTGTCTCCTTGAGTGGGGCTGTCTCCGTGCGGGGCGGCGTGTCCGTGCGGGGCGGTGTCTTCTGGCGGGTTAGCGCGTCGAGGACCTCGGTTATCGGGGCGCCGCTTGCGATGGCGCGGCGGGCGGCCAGGGAGGCGCGCGGCCATGCCAGTGACACCGCGCCGACCACGCGTCCGCCGCCCCACAGGGCGAGCAGCCGGCCCTCGTCCGCCACGATCCGGGGCTCGACGGCGGGGTCCACGGCGCCGAGGACCTGGATGGTGCGGCCGTGCTGGTCGCTCCACACCATGGGCACTTCGCCGGGGGCCTGCGGCCGCCCGGGATCGAGCAGGGTCGCCGCGACGCACCTGGCCTGCTCCTGGGCGGAGGTCCAGTGCTCGATCCGCCGTCCGGCGGCTCCGTCCGCGGTCGCCCAGCAGGCGATGTCGCCCGCCGCGTAGACGTGGTCGACGCCCAGGGCGCGGCCGTACCGGTCACAGGCGATGCCGTCGTCGAGGTGAAGGCCCGACCCGGCAAGCCAGTCCACATCGGGCTCCGCGCCGATCCCCACCAGGACGTGGTCGGCGCGGAGCACCTCCCCGTCGTCGAGCCGGACCATGATCCCGTCGGCGCGGTGGTCCAAGGCCTGGACGCCCCGGCCCAGCCTCAGGTCCACCCCTGCCCGGACGTGCCACGCGAGGATCCGGTTGCCCACGCTCCGGCCGACGACGCGGGCCGGCGGGCTGGGCAGCGGATCCACCAGCGTGACCCGGCATCCGAGGGCGGTCGCGGTACCGGCGGCCTCCGCCCCGATGAAGCCGGCGCCGATCACCACGAGGTGACCGCCGCGGGCGAGGCCTGCGTGCAGGGCGCGGGCGTCGGCCAGCGTCCGCAGGGTGTGGACGCCGGGTCCGGGCCAGGGCGACGGCCTCGCCCGCACCCCGGTGGCGATCACCAGCGCGCCGTAGCCGAGCCGGCTCCCGTCGGCCAGGGCGAGGCGGCGGGCCGCCGGGTCCACACCGGTCGCCTCGGCCCCGAGCAGCAGCTCCAGGCCGAGCCGCTCGGCCTCCGGGCGGGTGAGCAGCCGGACGGGCTCCGCCGGCCGCCCCTTGGACAGCGGCGGCTTGTCGTAGGGCTCCTCCGCCTCCCGGTCGACCAGGCGGACGCGGCCGGTGAAGCCGCGCGAACGCAGGGTGCGGGCCAGCGTGACTCCCGCCACCGACGCGCCGACGATCACCAGGTCGCCGGTCATGCTCCCTCGAGCCGGAGCGCCGCGGCGGGGCAGCTGCGGACCGCGCGGTCGACGCGCTCGCGGTCGGCCTCCGGGACCTCGGCGGCCAGCAGCACGACGAGGCCGTCGTCATCGATGTCGAAGTAGTCGTCGGCCGCGATGACGCAGCTGGCATAGCCTTGGCAGGCATCGGTCTTCACCGTCAGGGCGGGCACTCGGGACTCCTGGTTCTCGTGTCGTTGTCAGCCTTCGGCGCCGGTGCCGACGCCGGCGCCGCCGTCGCTGTGCAGGACGGTGCCCGTCATTCCCCGGGACATCGGCGACGCCAGGAACAGGTAGCTCCAGGCGTGGTCCGCGCCGGAGAGGGCCACCTGCAGCGGAACCCGGGCGGCGATGCTCGCGGCGCGGTCGGGGCCGTCGAGGTGCTGCCCGTCCAGCCCGAGGGATCGCGCGCCGGTCAGCCGGGTGCCGACGGTGCCCCCGGGGGCGACGCTGTTGACGCGGACGTCGGGGGCGAGGTCGTGGGCCAGCGCGATGCGCAGTCCGCGGATCGCGAACTTGGTGGAGATGTAGAGCGCGCCGCCCCGGCCCGGCCGGTAGGCCGAGGTCGACTCCGTCAGCACGACGCAGCCGCGGCTGCGCCGCAGTTCCGGCAGGGCGGCGCGGACGCCGTGCATGGCCGCCCGGACGTTGACCGAGAACATCTCGTCGAAGGCGTCGTCGAAGGCGTCCTCGGCGACGGCGTCGAGGGGACGGTAGAAGTCGAAGATGCCGACGCAGTGGACCAGCACGTCCAGCCCGCCGTGGAGTTCCCGGCACCGGTCCACGGCGTCGCGGTTGACCGCCGCCTCGCAGGCGTCGCCGTGGACGACGTCGACGCCGGGGAGCGCCCCGCGCAGGTCCTCGCACTTGGCCTCGTCACGCTCCACGGCCACCACCGCCGCGCCCTCGGCGACGAACCGCTCCACCACCGCGCGGCCGATGCCCGATCCGGCGCCGACCACCAGCGCTCGCCGGCCGTCGAGCACGGGGGCGTTCATGACGCCGACTCGTCGGGCTCGTTCTGGCCGGTGTCGTTCTGCTCCAGGCCGTCCTGCCCCGGGTCGTCCTGCTCGGGGAACAGGGAGGTGAACGGGTGGCCGACCATCGCGGAGAACGTCGCCGTCCCCTGCCAGGTGAGGGCCTCCAGCTCCAGCGGGTCCAGCGTGACCCACTGCCCGGACCTGGTCGCCTCGATCAGGAGGCGCGCCCCGTTGCGGGTCTGGACGAGGCTCACCCGGGCCTCGGCGAACTCGTTGCCGAGGGTCAGGGGCTCGCCGACCCGCCCCGCCCGCAGGGCCGCCAGCTCCTCGGCGGCCTTCCGGGCGCGGTCCCGGTCCTCCTGCTCGCCCTCCCAGTGCAGGCTCACAGGAAGACCGCCAGGTTCTGGGTGCGCAGCACCGACTCGTCGACCGTGATGTGGCGGCGGGCGAGCCGCCAGGCGCCGTCGACGCTCCGCAGCACGTCGCTGCGCCCGGCCGAGACCAGGGACGGCTCGTTGACGTCGCCGCGGCTGCGGAAGAGCAGCACCGCGGATTCCACGAGGATCTCGCCGGGGACGTCGGTGGCGAAGGTGCGCACGTTGGACAGGTGGTGGCGCAGCCGGGAGGGCGGGTCCTCGGTCCAGGCGTGCTCGGTGCGCAGCCGGGCGACCCGGCGCTCCAGGGAGTAGAGGTCCTCGTCGAAGTGCGCCATCCGCCGGGCGGTGTCGTAGCCGGCGCCCTGGGCGGTCGTGACCCGGATCGGCATGTAGTAGTGGACGTCCTCGGTCATCCGGCCGAGCCACTCCTCGAGCTCCCGCCGGTCCAGCAGGTAGGTCTCCTCGACCAGCCACTGGTGGGCGGCCAGGTGCAGGGGGTCGGAGAACGGGAGCGGACCGCCCACCGGGGCGGCCGTGGTGGCCCGGGCGCCGAGCGGGCTGTCGGCGGAGTCGACGGGGATGTGCGCGGTCACCGGTCACCGTCCCGTCCCGGGGTGCCGATACTGACGTCGGCCGCCTTGAGGGGCCCCGCCTCGATGAGGTCGGCCCAGCGGTTCATCAGGTGGCGCTGGTTGTACTCGCCGTAGCCGACCCGGGCCTCGCCCGGGCCCGCCCACGCGTCGCCGTCCAGGGGCGGGACGATGGTCGAGCCGTCGGGCAGCAGGCCCATGCGGCCGTTGAGGAGCAGCCGCTGCGCCATGGTGCCGGCGGCGGTGGCGGTCAGCGAGACCCAGTTCTCCACGTCGTCCTGCTCGAACATCCCGCTGCTGCCGAAGCACATCAGGTAGGCCTTGTAGGACAGCGCCTTGAACTCCTCCGGGGCCTCCTTGTCGACCAGGAACCAGGAGAGCACCTCGGTCTCGTTCGCGCTGATCGGCTGCCACTGGCGCAGTGACACGAAGGGAAGCACGTCGTCGGAGTCGGCCACCCTGGGCCAGTTGTGGACGAGGCTGAGGTTCGGCGCGATCGACGCCGCGGAGACCATGAAGCCGTCGCGCCCGATCAGGTCGAGCTGCTCGGGCGACCAGACCCGCTTCATCCGGTCGATCATCTCGTCGGGGTAGCCGACGTAGCGCAGCCGCTCCTCGAGCGTCCCCGGCGGCAGTTTGTAGGTGGTGCCCCCGCCGTTGGTGGCCCAGTAGGTCGTCCCGTCCTTGCGCTTCTCGGCCTTCGGCTCGCGGAAGAGCCCGATCTCCACGACGCTCGCGTGGGTCTGCGGGGTGTGGTACATGTCCCCGGCGAAGTTCTCCGCGCCGATCTTCCAGTTGGCCTTGATCCGCCACCGCTGGGGTCCGAGCACCTCGACCCCGCTCGGGCTCTGCCGGGTGTAGTAGTCCAGGTAGAACGCGAAGTCGCCGAGGTACTCGCGCAGCGGCGGCGCCTCGGGGTCCAGGGAGACGAAGATCAGGCCGTTGACGGTGTCCATCGCCGGTGCGGGCAGGAGCCGCTGCCCGCGCCTGCTGAAGCCGGCCTCGCCGCCGTACGCCTCCCGGTGGAAGGGCAGGCCCGCGATCCGGCCGTCGTTGCGGTAGGACCACCCGTGGTAGGGGCAGCGGAAGTGCGAGGCGTTGCCCTGCTCGGCCCGGCACACCTGCATGCCCCGGTGCAGGCACATGTTGAACATGGCGTGCACCGTCCCGTCGCCGGCGCGGCTGACGATGAAGGAGTTCTCCATGACGCGGCGGACCACGTAGTCGCCGGCCTGGGGGATCTCCGACTCGTGCGCGAGGAAGACCCAGGAGCGCGCGAAGACCGTCTCCCGCTCGGCGGCGAAGATCTCGGAGTCGTTGTAGATGTGCGCCGGCAGCATGCCGTCGCGCACGTGGCCGACGACGTCGGTCGGGTCGAACACCACAGGGAGACCTCTTTCTGTATTCCAGAAACAAATTCTGCGATGTGGGACCTTCCCTTGTCAAGGAGCGCGTTTCTGATATCAAGAGAACTTGCTGCCGGAAGGGCAGTGGTTCCCTGCTCCGGGCCCGGCGTGCGTCGGGGAGAAAGGTGGCACCTTGTCCGAGTTCGTAACCGGTCATCCGTCGACGCACGGGGACAGCTACCAGCTGAACACCACGAACCTGTTCCGCCAGGCGGTGGTGACCCACCCCGAGCAGGAGATCGTGTTCCGGGACGCGTCCGGTGCGTGGCGCACGACGTCGTACGCGGCGACGTGGCGCCGGGTGGCGCGCACGGCGCACGCGCTGGCCGGCATCGGCGTGGGTCCGGGTGACGTGGTGGGGGTCCTGGACTGGAACCACCTGCGGCACTTCGAGCTGTACTGGGCGATCCCCGGCGTCGGCGCCGTGATGCTGCAGATGAACCTGCGGCTGGCCGCCGACGACCTCGCGTACGTGGTCGAGCACGCGGGCGCCACGGTGGTGTGCGTCGACGAGTCGCTGCTCGGCCAGGCCGAGGAACTGGCGGCACGGTGCCCGCAGGTGCGGCACTGGCTGGTGATGAGCGACCGCCCGCTGCCGGAGATCGAGACCTCGCTGCCGGACCCCCTGGACCACGAGGCGCTGCTGGCCCGGCAGGCCGAGGAGTTCGACTGGCCGGTGATCGACGAGACCTCGGCCTACAGCGCCTGCTACACCACCGGCACCACGGGACGTCCCAAGGGGGTGTTCTACTCCCATCGGGGGATCGTGCTGCACACGATGATGTGGGCCGCCGACCAGGCGGTGGGCGACCACGACAACGTGCTGCTGACGACGCCGATGTTCCACGCCCAGTGCTGGGGCCTTCCGCAGGTGGCGGTGTACGCGCGGGCGCGGGTGGTCCTGCCGGGGCGCTTCTCCGCCGAGGAGATCGGCGTGCTCGCCCAGGCGATGGTGGACTACGAGGTCACGGTGACCAACGGCGCGCCGGCGATCTTCGCGCCGATGCTGGAGTACCTGCGCTCCCTGCCCGCGCCGCCGGACCTGTCCCGGGCACGGATGATCTCAGGCTCCACCGAGCCGCCGCTGAGCCTGATCAAGGGATACCACGACCTGACCGGCGCCTCGATCGTCCACGGGTACGGCGCCACCGAGACCGCGCCGCTGGTCACCTCGAACCGGCCCAAGCCCTCCCTGGAGGGCCGGCTGGACGAGCACGAGTTCTGGGACCTCAAGCGCTCCCAGGGGCTGCCCGTGGCCGGGGTGGACATCCGGCTGCTGGGCGCCGGCGGCTCGTTCCTGCCCCACGACGGGACGTCGGTGGGGGAGATCTGCATCCGGGGCCCGTGGATCACCGAGAGCTACTGGAAGTCGGACGACGCGGACAAGTTCCACCGCGGCTACTGGCGCAGCGGCGACATGGGAGTGATCACCGCCGACGGGTACCTGAAGATCACCGACCGGCTCAAGGACGTGATCAAGTCCGGTGGGGAGTGGATCTCCTCCATCGACCTGGAGAACGCCCTGGCGGGGCACCCCGCGGTCCGCCAGGCCGCGGTGGTCGGCGCGCCGCACCCCAAGTGGCAGGAGCGCCCCGTCGCGCTGGTCGTCCCCGAACCCGGCCACGGCGTCGACATCGGCCGGCTCCGGACCCACCTGGCCGCCACCTTCGCCAAGTGGCAGCTGCCCGACGAGATCATCGTCGTCGACGACCTGCCCCGGACCAGCGTCGGCAAGCTCGACAAGAAGACCCTGCGCGAGGAGTACGCCGACTTCTACACCGGACGCTGACCGCTACGGCGAGTGCCGGTCCGCGGCCGCATCCCGCCTGAGCGGGCCGGCCGCGGGCGGCGCGCCCGCCGGGGCGGCCCGGCCGCGGCTCACAGCTCCCCTTTGGTCTCCAGGCGGAGGAACGCCTTGGCGATCGGCTGCGCGATCAGCTCGACCTGCCAGCGCCGGGCGCCGAGGCCGCGCAGCGCGGCGCCGATCGCGGACGGCGACGACTCCGCCGGCGGCGTCCAGGCGAGCCGCCGGACGGAGTCGGGCTGGACGAGGTTCTCCGACGGCATCGAGTGCTCGTCGGCGAGCGCGGCGACGACGGCGCGGGCGGCGGTGAGCCGCTTGGCGGCCTCCGGGTCGCGGTCGGCCCAGCGGTGCGCGGGCGGCGGCCCGTCCCCGGGCAGGTTCGACGCCGGCAGCGCCCGGTCGGACAGTTCGCGGGCGCGGGTGACGGCGCGCAGCCACGCCGACTGGTGCCGGCGGGCGCCGCGGCCCCGCATCGTCGGAAGGGCCTGCAGCTCGGCGGGCGTCTTCGGGGACTTCTGCGCCAGCTCGATGATCGCGGCGTCCTGCAGGACGCGGCCGGGGGACAGGTCCCGCTCGCGGGCGATCTTGTCGCGCGCCGTCCACACCTCCCGGACGGCGGCGAGCGCCCGCCGGTTGCGCACCCGGTGGATGCCGGACGTGCGCCGCCACGGGTCGGGCCGCGGCGGCTTCGGCGGCGTCGCCAGTATCGCGGCGAACTCCTCCAGCGCCCACGCCAGCTTGCCCGCCGTCTCCAGCTCCTCCTGCAGGCAGTCGCGCAGCTCGACGAGCAGCTCGACGTCCAGCGCCGCGTAGCGGAGCCAGTCCTCGGGGAGGGGGCGGGTCGACCAGTCGGCCGCCGAGTAGCCCTTCTCCAGCAGGAAGCCCAGCACGTTCTCGACCATGGAGCCGAGCCCGACCCGCGGGTAGCCGAGCAGCCGCCCGGCCAGCTCGGTGTCGAACAGCCGGCGCGGGACCAGGCCGACCTCCGCCAGGCAGGGGAGGTCCTGGTTGGCGGCGTGCAGCACCATCTCGGCGCCGGCGAGCGCGGCGTCCAGCCCGGACAGGTCGGGGCAGGCGATCGGGTCGATCAGCGCGGTGCCCGCGCCCGCGCGGCGCAGCTGTATGAGGTAGGCGCGCTGCCCGTACCGGTAGCCGGAGGCCCGCTCGGCGTCGACCGCGACCGGGCCGGTGCCCGCGGCGAACGCCGCGACGACGCGCTCCAGCGCGGCGGCCGTGGTGACCACGGTCGGGACGCCCTCGCGCGGCTCCAGCAGCGGGACGGCCGGGGGGCCGGTGTCGGCCTCGGTGCTGTCCTGGCCCTGTCCCGCCCCCACCTGCTCGGGAACGGTCCCGGGCCGCTGCTCGACGGCCGTCTCCTCCGCACCGGTCTCCCCTTGGGGGCCGGTGGCGCGCGTTTCGGACACTCCCACTGTTTCCGTGTTCTCCCCCGCCGCCTCGGTCTCGGACGCTGTGCTCACGCCCCCTACCGTACGTCTTTCAACCGCCCGGCCCGCCCGGCGCTCAACCGCCTTCCCCGCCGGGCCGATCGGGCATCGCGGCGACGCCGACGGGGGGCAGCCCCGCCGTGGTGCACATCACCTCGCACCACGCCGCGACATGGCCGGCGAGGTCGTCCCCGGTCGGCGACCAGGAGGCGCGCAGCTCCAGCTCGGTGGTGGACGGCTCGTCGCGCTTGTCGCCGAAGCTCTCCGACACCGCCCGGGTGATCGTCCCGGACACGTTGGCGTAGCCGGTCGGCTCGAGCGCCTCCAGCAGCCAGTCCCACGCGACGGAGCCGATCAGCTCGTCCGCGGCGATGTCGGGCTCCAGGTCGGCGCGGATGTAGGCGACGACCCGGAACCCGTTCGTCCAGCCGGGTCTGCCCTCCGGGTCGTACAGGACGATGAGGCGCCCGGTGGCGACCTCGGTGTCGTCGTCGCGGTAGACGCTGCCGGACATGGCCGCCGCGAAGGGCGCGAGGCGCTGCGGGGCGGGCATGTCCTCCAGATCGAGCTCCGGCCGCAGCGCGGGGGCGTCGAGGAACGAGCGCAGCGTGTCGACGGCCCGCTGGAAGGCGGGAGGTGGGTTCATGGGAGGACCGGCCTGGTCGCGAGTGAGTGGCCGAGCGCCGGCGGGCGGCTCGGGGCGGTGCTGCCGGGACGGGGTGCCGCCGCGCGCGGCGACGGGGGGACGCGGAGGGGAGACAGGCACGGCACAGGTGGTTTCGTCTCGGGGGCCGGGCCGGTCAGGCCACGGCCCGCACGGTCGCGGCGCGGCGCGGCGCCTGAACGGTCACGCGGGCCCCGCCGGTCACCGGCGGCAGCCCGACCAGGACGGCCGAACCGCACTCGGTGCAGGCCCGCTCCGGGCACTGCGCACCGTGCCCGTCCGGACACGGCGGCTGCTCGAACACGCGTTCATCACCGCAGGTGGAGCAGTACAAGGGGGAACCTCCCTCGGCTATGACACGCATCACGTTCGCACGCGCCGGTGACAGAATGCGGGACTTCGCTCGGCGTGTCCGGAAGTTCGTTACGCCCCGGGGGCCACACCCGTGCCTTCCCCACCGGGGTTCCATGGGACCATCACAACGTGACCGCTGACGCTGCCCGTTCGGACGACGACGCTCCGAACACGCCTGACAACGGCGCCCTCGCCGAGAGCCCCTTCCTGCTGGCCTGCCGCCGGCGGCCGGTGCCGCACACGCCCGTGTGGTTCATGCGGCAGGCCGGCCGGGCGCTGCCGGAGTACCTGCGGGTCCGCGAGGGCGTCCCGATGCTGGAGTCCTGCACCCGCCCGGACATGGTCGTGGAGATCACGATGCAGCCGGTGCGCCGGTACGCGGTGGACGCGGCGATCTTCTACAGCGACATCATGGTGCCGCTGAAGGCGATCGGCGTCGACCTCGACATCAAGCCGGGCGTCGGGCCGGTCATCGCCGACCCGATCCGGTCGGCCGCCGGCCTCGACGCGCTGCGCCCGCTCGTCCCCGACGACGTGCCGTACGTGACCGAGGCCGTGCGGGGCCTGGTCGGCGAGCTGGGGACGACGCCGCTGATCGGTTTCGCGGGCGGCCCGTTCACACTCGCCTCGTACCTGATCGAGGGCGGCCCGTCCAAGAACCACGAGCTCACCAAGGCCATGATGTACGGCGAGCCGGAGCTGTGGGCCGACCTCATGGACCGCCTCGCCGACCTCACGATCGCGTTCCTGAAGGTGCAGGTCGCGGCCGGGGCGAGCGCCGTGCAGGTCTTCGACTCCTGGGTCGGCGCGGTCGCCGCCCAGGACTACCGCGAGTCGGTGCTGCCGCACACCCGCCGCATCTTCGCCGAGGTCGAGCCGCTCGGCGTGCCGCGCATCCACTTCGGCGTCGGGACCGGCGAGCTGCTCGGCCCGATGGGCGAGGCCGGCGCGGACGTCGTCGGCGTCGACTGGCGCGTCCCGCTGGACGAGGCCGTCAGCCGGGTCGAGCCCGGCAAGGCGCTGCAGGGCAACCTCGACCCGGCGCTCCTGTTCGCGCCGTGGGAGACCGTGGAGCGCCGCGCCCGCGACGTGCTGGCCCGGGGCCGCACCGCCGAGGGCCACATCTTCAACCTGGGGCACGGCGTCCCGCCGACCGCGGACCCCGACGTGCTGGCCCGCCTCGCGGACCTCGTCCACGAGGCGAGCAGCGAGGACGCCGGCTAGGCGGGCGGCTGCCGCACCGCCGGTCCCGCACCGGCGTCGGCCGTCTCCGGCGCGGGCCCGGTGCCCGTCTCCGGCTTCGCGTCCGGCTTCGGGGCCGCCTGCGCGCGGCGGCGGCGCCGGAGGGCGAGCAGCGGCCCGCCGATCGCGGCGGCGAGGACGAGGAACGGCAGCAGCCAGCCCAGCGCCGCCGCGATGCCGCCGACGACCGCGGTGAACGCGTCCCAGCCGTTCTGCAGCCCGCCGACGAAGCCGCCGCGCTCGTCGTCCTCCTTGGGCGCCGCGGTCTTGGTCACCAGCGTCACGGTCACGGTCGCGTACTGGGTCCGGTGCTTGAGCGAGTTCTGCCGGGCCTGCAGCGCCTCGAGGTCGCCCTCGCGCTGCGCGATCTCCTGCTCGACCTGGATGACCTCGCCGACGGAGTTCGCGCGCCCGAGCAGCTTGCGGAACGACTCCAGCGCCGCCTTCGCCGACCGCACCCGCGCGTCGACGTCGGCGACCTCGCCGGTGACGTCCTCGGCCTCCTGGGAGAGGGAGAGCTTGGTGCCGAGCTGGGTGCCGAGCTGCTCCAGCACGCCGGCGTAGCGGTCGGACGGGATCTTCAGCGTGATCTGCGAGCGGGCCGGCTCGCTCGAACTGGACTCCTGCTCGACGTAGCCGCCGGCCGAGGCCGCCATCTGCTTGGCCTTGGCGGCGGCGTCCTCCACGTCCCCGGCCCGGACCCGTAGGCGCGCCGTGTGGACGACCTCGCGCCCGGTCGGCAGCGGCGCCCGCGCCCCGCTGGTGCCGCTCGTGCCGTTCCGGCCGGTGGCCTTGCTCGCCGCGCCCGCGTCGCCCGCCTCGTTCGGTCGCGCCGCCGCCGGGGCGCCGCCCCGGTCCACGGCCTCGGAGCTGGACGAGTCGCTCCCGCCGCCGCCCCCGCATGCGGCCAGGACCCCGGCCAGCAGCAGGACGACCAGCGCACATGTGACATTCCTGACGATCCGCATGCGGCTTGGACGAGGTGATACAGGTCACCGTTCCGTGGCACGAATCACGAAAGGGCCACGAATCACGCGAGGCCCCGGTGCGGGCACGCCGATCACGGCCCGGCCCCGCTGCGGGCCGTGATCGCGTGGGACTCGGCCGCCTGGTGGGGATTCGGCCGCCGGTGGGGATCAGCCGTCGGTGAGCACCATCGGCCCGCCGATGAGGCCGGACCCGACCGTCCACAGGGCCCCGGTGCCGGGGACGACGGCCAGCGCCCTCGGCGTGAAGCCGATCCGGTTCGGGACGGCGGTGGTCGGGACGCGCTCCCAGGTCCCGCCGCTGTAGCGGAGCAGGCCGGGCTTGGCGGGCTCGTCCTTGGAGTGGCCGAGCGCCCACAGCGTCCCGTCCTCGCCCCTGACGATCTGGGTGAGGGCGTCGAGCCCGGGAGGGACGGCCGTGCTCGTCCAGGAGGTGCCGTCCCAGTGCATGATGGCGGGCGCCGCCGGGGACGGGCGGCGGCTGCCGACGGCCCAGGCGTCCGTCGGGGACAGGGCGATCACGTCGGTGACGGTCACGGCCTCCACGGGCGGCTGCTCCATCGGGACCCTCTGCCAGCTGTGCCCGTCCCAGTGGCTCGCCACAAGCGCCGTCTCGGTGATCGACGCGGCGCCGAGCACCCAGATGTCATCGGCGGCCCGGATGTAGGAGACGTGCTGGTAGATATCGGACCGCTCGGCGACGTGGGCCCAGGTCGAGCCCGTCCAGCGGTAGATGTCGCCGGCGGTGGTGAGCCACACCCCCGAGGCGCCGGCCTGCAGCGCGGCACCGCCGGAGGCGGCGGTCTCCGGGAGCGCCACCTCGGTGAAGCCGGAACCGGTGAAGTGCGCCACGTAGGGTTCGGAGCCGGCCGGGTCGAGGAACCTGGTCCCGTTGATCCACACGTCCTCGGGGCCGACCGCGTCCACGTCGTCGATCTGGCCGTTGCCGGGCAGGTTCTGCAGTCCGTACTCGACCCAGGCGCCGCCCTTCCAGCGCCGCACGACCGGATTGCCGTGGACGGTCCTGCCGTCGACCGGGCCCGTGGGGATGTACCACTCGCCTTGGTGCCCGGCGATCCAGACGCTGTCGGGTGAGGCGGCGTCGATGTCGTCGAGGTAGTTGTTCGGCCAGAAGAACGGCAGGGACACCGGCGCGAAGTCGCCGCGGGTCGCGGCGGAGGCGGGGGCCGCGAGCCCCGCCGCGAGGAGCAGCCCCGCGGCGGCGGCCAGGGGAGCCTTCCAGGAGATCACGAGTGCCTTCCAAGGGGTCGGGGGAGCCTTGCGGGAGGTCGTTCGTCCGCCGCCCCTCAGCCGTCGGCGAGCACGACGGGGCCGCCGATGTTGACGGAGCCGAGCGTCCACAGGGCGCCGGTGCCGGGGACCACGGCCAGCGCGGTCGCGTTGATGTTGCTCCGGTTCGGCACGGCGGTGGTCGGGACGCGCTCCCAGGTCCCGCCGCTGTAGCGGAGCAGGCCGGGCTTGGCGGGCTCGTTGAGGGTGTGGCCGAGGGCCCAGAGCGTACCGTCGCCGCCCTTGACGATCGTGTGGAGCGAGTTGAGGCCGGGCGGCGGGGTGACGCTGCTCCAGGCGGCGCCGTCCCAGTGCACCATGACGGGCGTTCCCGGGGACGTCCGGTAGTCGGTGCCGACGGCCCAGGCGTCGGTGGGGGAGAGGGCCGCGATGTCGGCGACGCCGCTGATACCGCTGGGCGGCTGGTTCACGGGTGCGCTCGTCCAGGAGTGCCCGTCCCAGTGCTGCGCCACCAGCGTCCGGTCGTACTGGCCGAGGGTGCCGAGGACCCAGATGTCGTCGTCGGCCCGGATGTGGAACGTGCGCAGGTAGCCGTCCGGCAGGGTGGTGACGGGCGTCCATGTGCCGCCCGTCCGGCGGTAGACGCCGCTGTCGACGGTCACCCAGACCCCCGCCGGGCTCGCCTGGACGTTCAGGGTCCGGGACGCGGACGGCAGGGCCACCTCCTCGAACCGCGAGCCGGTGAAGTGGCCCAGGTAGGGGCCCGCGGCGGCCGAGTCGCCGAGCCGGGCGGCGTTGATCCACACGTCCTCGGGTCCGACGGCGTCGACGTCGGTGACCGAGGCCCGGTTGGGCAGGTTCTGCAGGTCGTACTCGACCCAGCCGCCGTTCTTCCAGCGCCGCACGACGGGGTTGCCGGGGATCGACCTCCCCGTGCCCGGAATGGGACCGGGGACGATCAGCTCGCCCTGGGTCCCGGTGATCCAGACGCTGTCGGGGGAGGCGGCGTCGACGTCGTAGAGGTAGTTGTTCGGCCAGAAGAACGGGAGCGGCACCGGCGCGAAGTCGCCCCGGGTCGCGGCGGAGGCCGGGGACGCGAGCCCGGCGGCCAGCAGGAGGGCCGCGGCGGCGGCCAGTGGAGCCTTCCAGGGGGTCATGCGTGCCAGTATCCACTGGCGCGGTATGGGGATCTTGTCACATTCGCGACAAAAAACGTCTGCGGCGGTGTCGCGCGGGGTGGTGTGATGCTCGCCGCTCCGGCCGCCCCGGTGCGCGATCCGGCGGAACGTCTGGAAGGCTGGAGCCATGACCACGTCCCATGCCGTTGTCGTCGGTGGCGGCATCGCGGGCCTCGCCGCCGCCCGCGTGCTCGCCCGGGACGGCGTGCGGGTGACCGTGCTGGAGGGCTCCCCCCGGATCGGCGGCAAGCTCCGGGTCGGCGAGATCGCCGGGATCCCGGTGGACGAGGGCGCCGAGTCGATGCTCGCGCGCCGCCCCGAGGGCATGGACCTCGTCCGCGACCTCGGCCGCTCCGGCGACCTGGTGAACCCCGGCACCACCTCCTCGGCGATCCTCAGCCGCGGCGCGCTGCGCACGATCCCGGCCGGCCAGGTCATGGGCGTCCCGTCCGACCTGAAGGCGCTCGCCGCCTCGCAGGTGCTGTCGCCGGCCGGCCTCGCCCGCGTCCCGCTCGACCGGGTGCTGCCGGAGACGCCGCGCGGCGCGGACGTGTCCGTCGCCGACTACATCGGCGCCCGCGTCGGCCGCGAGGTCGTCGACCGGCTCGTCGAGCCGCTGCTCGGCGGCGTGTACGCGGGCCGCGTCGAGCTGCTGTCGTTCGACGCGACGCTGCCGCACGTCGCCGCCGCCGCGCGCGGCCACCGCTCGCTGATCAGCGCCGTGCAGGGCATCCGGGCCGCCGCGCCGAAGGACCCCGGCCCCGTGTTCGCCACCCTCCCGGACGGGCTCGGCGCGCTCCCGGGCCTGGTCGCCGCCGACGTCACCGCCGCCGGCGGCACCGTCCGCACCGGCGCGACCGTCCGCGAGCTGCGCCGCACCCCGGACGGCTGGCGGCTCACCATCGGCTCCACCCGCGACCCCGAGTACCTGGACGCCGACGCCGTCGTGGTCGCGGTGCCGGCGGCCCCCGCGTCCCGGCTCCTCGCCGAGGACGTGCCCGCCGCCGCGCGCGAGCTGGCCCGCATCGACTACGCCAGCATGGCGATCATCACGCTCGCCTACCGGACCACCGCGTTCCCGCGCCTGCCGAAGGGCAGCGGCTACCTCGTCCCCGGGGTGGAGAGCGACCCCGAGCACGGCGGCCGCGGCGTCAAGGCCGTCACGTTCAGCTCGGTAAAATGGCCGCACCTGCGTCAGCGCGACCGCGGCGTCATCGCGGTCCGCTGCTCCATCGGGCGGTTCGGCGAGGAGCGCACGCTCCAGAGGGCCGACGAGGAGCTGGTCGCCGCCGCCATGGCCGAGCTCGCCGCGACCTGCGGCGTCACCGAGCCGCCGGCCGAGAGCCGGGTGACCCGGTGGGGCGGCGGCCTCCCGCAGTACAACGTGGGCCACGCCGACCGCGTGGCCAAGGTCCGGTCCGCGGTCGCCGCCGTGCCGGGGGTCGCCGTCGCCGGCGCCGCCTACGACGGCCTCGGCATCCCCGCGTGCATCGCCTCGGCGCGCGCGGCGGCGACCCGGGTGCTGGACCACCTGCGCAGTCGAGAAGGAGCACAGCATGACAGAGCCGGCGGGCAAGCCGAAGGCACGCGAACTCAATAACGTCGTCCGCTACACGATGTGGTCGGTCTTCCGCCTCGCGAAGCCCGGCACGCTCGGCGAGCGGGACGCCGCCGAGGTGCAGGACCTCCTCGACCAGGCCGGGCAGAAGGACGTCACCACCCGGGGCGCCTACGACGTCGCCGGGCTGCGCGCGGACGCCGACTTCATGTTCTGGTGGCACGCGCCCACGCCCGACGACCTGCAGGAGGTCTACACCCGGTTCCGCCGGACGGCCCTCGGCCGCGCGAGCGAGCCGGTGTGGTCGCAGATGGCGCTGCACCGCCCGGCCGAGTTCAACAAGAGCCACATCCCGGCGTTCCTGGCCGACGAGACGCCGCGCGACTACGTGTGCGTGTACCCGTTCGTCCGGTCCTACGAGTGGTACCTGCTGGCGGACGAGGAGCGCCGCGCGATGCTCGCCGAGCACGGCAAGATGGCGCGCGAGTACCCCGACGTCCGGGCCAACACCGTGGCGGCGTTCGCGCTCGGCGACTACGAGTGGATGCTGGCGTTCGAGGCCGACGAGCTGCACCGCATCGTCGACCTGATGCGCCACCTGCGCGGCGCCAGGGCGCGGCTGCACACCCGCCTGGAGGTCCCGTTCTACACCGGCCGCCGCAAGCCGGTCGCCGAACTCGTCGCCAATCTGGCCTGATCCGGCCGGGGCCGGCGCGGATCGGCAGTACAGTGCCGCCTGTGGGCAAGGCTCCCGACCGGCAGCACCGGGGACGGCACGCGAGACCGCCGTCCGAGCTCGCCGTCCGCTGGAGCCGCCTGGTCGCGGCGGTGCGGGCGTCCCGGCGGCGCCGGCTGGCCGCGGCCGGCGCCGCGGCCGCGGCGGTGGCGGTGCTCGCCACCGCCGCCCCGCGGACCCTGACCCGCGGGTCCGCCCCCGACATAGGAAGAGCGGCCGGGACGGGAAAAGGGTTTGCT
>NZ_JBEYTW010000139.1:0-18953 GCF_040643275.1 Spirillospora sp. NPDC047418 | reverse complement strand
CGGCGGCGCCGCCGACCGCATCCCGGACGGAGCGTGGATCGAGCTGGACGGGCGCGCCGGCACGGTCCGGATCCTGGACGATCGCGCCCGCTGATGACGGGCCGCGCCGGACGCCGCCGGCGCGGCCCATGACACCCCGCGGCACCAGAGGAGTCGGCACGTGGACGACGGAGTGTTCGGCAGGGCCGCCCAGGAACGGGCGATCGCCGAGATCGAGGCGGAGGTCGCGCGGCTGTGCGAGCTGCTCGCCGAGGGCCTCGCGATGGGCCTGGACGACGGCCGGGAGATGGTCGGCGGCGCCATGTCGGAGTTCCTGCTGGAGTTCTTCGACCTCGCCCGCGCGAAGGGCTCCGGCCCCGGCATGCGCGGAATGATCACGCTGCCGCTGCTGCTGCACGGCGCGGAGACCGGCGATCCGGGCCCCGCCGCGCCGATCGCGGTGGTCCACCTGCTGTGGTGGGCGTCCGCGCGCCACCTCGACGACCTGACCGACGCGCCCGGACCGCCCGGTGCGTCCGGTGCCGCCGCGGGCGCGAAGGTGCTGACCGCGCTCGCCGTCGGCAGCCACCTGCCCGCCCG
The DNA here is from genome assembly GCF_040643275.1 of Spirillospora sp. NPDC047418. Taxonomy (NCBI): domain Bacteria; kingdom Bacillati; phylum Actinomycetota; class Actinomycetes; order Streptosporangiales; family Thermomonosporaceae; genus Spirillospora; species Spirillospora sp. NPDC047418. The sequence continues at coordinate 18,374 of NZ_JBEYTW010000139.1, read as the reverse complement.
GCTCCTGGCCGCCCTGCCGGTGCCCGCCGCCACCCGCGCCGCGCTCGGCGAGGAGCTGTCGCGCTGCTGGCTGGACGCCGTGGACGGCCAGCTCCGCGACCTCACCGGCGGCGCGGCGGCCGCCACGCCCGCATCGGTGCTGCACGGCTACGCGGGAAAGACCGGCGCCCCCTACGCGATGGCCGCCGCCGCGGCGGCGTGCCTGGCCGGCGCGGACCGCGGCCGCACCGCCCGGTGGCGCGCGTTCGGGCGGTCGCTCGGCGTGCTGCGCCAGCTCGTCAACGACCAGCGCGACCTCGCGTCCGGCCGGCACGAGGACCTCGCCAACGGCACCGCGACCTTCCTGCTCGTCCACCTGCTGTCCGCGCTGCCCGCCGGGCGGCGCCGGGAGGCGCTCGCGCTGCACGCCGCCGCCCGGCACTCGGCGTCCGCGCGCGCCGAGCTGGCCGCCTGGATGCTGGACGACGACGTCATCGACTCCTACGCCGCCGCCGTCGCGCCGCTCATCGAGCGGGCGCACGGCCTCCTCGACCTCCTCGGCGGCTCGAGCGGAGTTCGTCGCGTGATGGGTGGTGAGCCGGGCTGCGTCCGGGAACTGCACGGGCTGGTCGACGAGACCGTCGGCCACCTGCCCAGGTTCCGGCTGGCCGTGGCCTAGGAGAGGACGCGATGACCGCTCCCCGCGCACTCTCCGACATCCTCGTCTCCGGCGGCCCGCGGGTCGCCGCCGCGATCGGCGAGGCCCTGCACGGCCACCCCGCCTACCTGCCGATCCGGCGCGCCGCCGGCCCGATGTTCGGCGGCCGCGCCGAGACCTGCACCCGGCTGACCGCGCTCGTGCTCACCGGCGAGCCGCTGCCCGCCGAGGACCTCGGCCGCTTCCGCGACCTCGGCGTCCTCGCGGCGCGGCAGGCGATCCCGCTGCCGGTGCTGTCGGAGGTGTGGGACCTCGCGCTGGCCGCCGCCGCCCGCACCTGCTGGACGATCGCGCCCGCCGGATGCTTCGCCGAGATGGCCGAGCTGACCGCGCACGCGGCGCGGCTCGCCATCGGCGCGCGGGAGGCGTGCATCCAGGGCTACGCGGAGGCGCCCCGCGAGGGCGGCCGGTCGCGGCCGCTGCGCCGGCTGCTCGCCGAGACCCTGATCGACGGGGCGCCCGCGGGCGTCATCGCCGAGGCGGCCGGCGTCCGGCTCGCCCCCGCCTACCTCGTGCTGCTGTGCGAGGCGCCCGCCGCGGCCTCCTGCTGGGAGCGGGCGAGCGAGCGCCTGGACGGCTGGGACGGCGTCCTGTACTCCGGCGACCTGTCCGGCCTCATCGCGCTGTTCCCGGCCGCCGACCCGCCGCGCGCCGAGGACCGCGCCGCCGAGTTCACCGCGTCGCTCGCCGCCCGGGCGCGCGGCCCGGTGCACGCCGCCGAGGCGTTCCGGCGCGGCCTCGCCGGCATCCCCGACGCGCTGGAGGAGGCGTCCCGCGTGCTGACCGTCGCCAAGGCCATCCCCGACGCCGAGGACCGCCCCTACCGGGCCGACGAGCTGCTCGTCGAGCTGGCCATCCTGGACCAGCCCGCGATCCGCGGCCGGCTCGCCGCCGTGCTGAAGCCGCTGGACGCCGGCACCGACCTGCGGCGCACGCTGGAGGTGCTGCTCGCCTGCAACCTCGACCGCGAGCGCGCCGCGCGGGAGCTGTGGATCCACCGCCGCACCCTGCACTACCGGCTGGACCGCATCCGGGACCTGTCGGGCGTCGACCCGAGTTCGGCGCGCGGCATCCAGCTGTTCCGCGCCGCCCTCACCTCGGCGCGGCTCAGCGGCCTGGAACGCGGCGGGCACCGCGCCGAGGAGACCTCCCTGCCCCCGCCGCTGAGCGCCTGAAGGAGAACCGGTGGACTTCCCCCTTCCGCACCGCCCGGGCGTCCCGCTCGACGCGGGGCACCTGCGGCGCCTCCGCGCGCGGCCGCTGATACCGGCCGCGGTGGCGGGCCGCGACGCGCTGCTCGTGACCCGGCACGCCGACGTCCGCGCGGTCCTGTCCGACGACCGGTTCGGCCGGGAGGCGTGGCACGGCGGCACCCTCTTCGCCCGGACCCCGGAGTCCCTCGCCCTGGCCGCCGCCGACCCGCCGGCGCACACCCGGCGCCGGCGGGCCGTCCGGGCCTGGTTCACGGCCCGCCGCGCGGAGGCCGGCCGCCCCCGCGCGGCGGCGCTCGCCGGCCGCCTCCTGGACGGCGTGGCGGCGGACGGCCCGCCCGCCGACCTGATCGCCTGGTTCGCGACGCCGTTCCCGTACGCGGTCGCCTGCGGCATGCTCGGCGTCCCGGCCGGCGACCTCGGCCTGCTGCTGCCGTGGGCGAGCGCGCTGATGTCGGCCGGGCACCACCCCGACGACGAGGTCGCGGCGGCGCACGCGGGCATGCGCGGCTACTTCGCCGAGCAGGTCGCGGCCCGCCGGGCGCTGCCCGGCGGCGACCTGCTCACCGCGCTCGCGCACGGCTCGGACCTGACCGACGAGGAGGCCGCCGTGCTCGGGGCCGGGCTGCTGATGGCGGGCGGCGAGACCACGTCCGCCTTCCTCGGGGCCTGCGTCCTGGACCTGGCGTCGCGCCCGGGGCTCGCCGCCCGGCTGCGCGCCGACCCGTCCCTGATCCCGTCCGCGGTCGAGGAGTACCTGCGCTGGGTCTGGTTCGCCGGCACCGGCGGGCACCCGCACGTCGCCCTCGCCGCCGCCGAGCTCGCCGGGACGCCGATCGCGCCCGGGCAGGTCGTCGTCCCGCTCACCGACGCCGCCAACCGCGACCCGGCGGCCTTCCCCGGGCCGGACCGCTTCGACCCGGCCCGGTCCCCGAACCCGCACCTCGGGTTCGGGCACGGCCGCCACATGTGCCTGGGCGCGCACCACGCCCGCGTGCAGCTCCAGACGGCGCTGGCCGCGCTCCTCCACCGGTTCGACGACCTCGCACCGGCGGTGGACCCCGCGCACCTGGCCTGGCGCGACCGCATGTTCCTGCGCGGCGTCTGGCAGCTGCCGCTCACCTGGCAGGAAAGCTCCCGGCGATGAGGGGATGGGCCGTCCGGACCGGGCGGTTCGTCCTCGGCAGTCATCCACCGGCGCCGTCGGCGGTCTTCGCCGTGCTCTGGGCCTGCGGGGTCACCGGTCTGTTCGCCGCCGTCGACCCCTCGGGCTCCGGATGGCGGCCGGGTGGCGGGACGGCGGTCGCGGCGGCGACGCTGCTCGTCGACCTGCTGCTCATGCGGGCGCTGGACGACGTCCGCGACCTCGACTACGACCGGCGGTTCCATCCCGGGCGCCCGCTGGCGTCCGGCGCGGTGGGCGTGCCGGACCTCGCCGCGCTGTACGGCGCGGGCGCCGTGGTGCTCATCGCGCTGAACGCGGCGTGGCCGTGGCGGGCCGGGATCCTGCTCGTCCAGCTCGGCTACGCGGCGGTGGCCGTGTGGGTCTACCGGCGGTGGGGGCGGCCTTCGGGCGACAGGCTGTTCACCGGCCTGCTGGTCAGCCTCCCCGCGCCCGTCCTGCTGCACCTCTACCTGTACGCCGGCTACCTGGACTCGGCCGGGCACGGCCCGGACGCGTACGGCCTCGTCGCCATCGCCGTGGCGGTGACGGCGGCGGGACACGCGGAGCTGGCGGGGAAGCTCACCCGGGCGCCGCGGGCGGGGGAGCGGACCTACGTGACGGCGCTCGGCGTCACCGGCACCCTGGCGCTCGCCCTCGCGTCGGCCGCCCTGTCGGCGGGGCTGCTCGCCGCCTTCGCGAGGCCCGGCTGGTGGACGCTCGCCGCGGTCGCCCCGCTCGCCGTCCCGGCGGCCGCCGCGCGGGACTTCGCGCGCGGGCGCGCCCGGTGGCCGCGTCCCGCGACCGCCGCCTACCCGCTGCTGGCCTTCGCGTGCTGCGCCGCGCTCGGGCTCGCCCGCTGACGGCGCGGCACGCCAGGCCGCACGTCAGGCCGCGCGTCAGGCCGCGCGTCAGGCCGCGCGTCAGGCCAGGCCCATCTCCCGCCGGACGTTCGCGAACTCCACCGCCATCGCGTCCGCCAGCGCGCGGGCGCCCGACAGCGGCCGCACCATCACGCAGAACTCGTCGATGAGCCCGGTGTCGTCGTGGTGCAGGAAGTCGCAGCCGTGCACCTCCCGGTCGCCGACCCGCGCCTTGAACACCAGCGCGTGGTCGCGGCCGTCGCCGATCTCCCGGACGTAGCGGAAGCCGGTGAACACCCGGGTCACCGCGCGCAGGATCGCGGTGACCGCGGCCCGCCCCTCGTACGGCGCGAACGCCACCGGGCTGAGGAACACGACGTCCTCGGCCAGCAGCGCCGGGAGGGCGTCGATGTCGCCCTTCTCAATGGCCGCGCGGAACGGGTGCATGGGGCCCACCTCCAGGCTCGGGTCATCGGCTCGCCCCGGGGGACGTGGCGAAAGCCTAGAGGGAGCGGGCCCCGGCCGCGATCACCGCCCGCTGGCGGCGTCAGGCGCCCGGCTGCAGCAGGACCTTGATCGCGCCGTCCTGCTTCTTCTGGAACATCTCGTACGCCTGCGGCGCCTTCTCCAGCGGCCAGCGGTGCGTCGCGAGGTCCATCACGCCGAGCGGGTCGGCGTCGTCGGCGACGAGCGGCAGCAGCTCGTCGATCCACCGCTTGACGTGCGCCTGGCCCATCCGCAGCCCGATGCCCTTGTCGAACATCTTCAGCATCGGCATCGGGTCGGTCATGCCCCCGTACACGCCGATGACGGAGATGGTCCCGCCGCGGCGGACGATCTCGATCGCGGTGTTGAGCGCGGCGAGCCGGTCGACGCCGACGCGCTGCATCACCGGCGCGGCGGAGTTGCCCGGCAGCAGCCCGGTGAGGGTCTGCGCCAGCTTGGCGCCCGGCGAGCCGTGCGCCTCCATGCCGACCGCGTCGATCACCGAGTCGGTGCCGCGCCCGCCGGTGAGCTGGCGGACCGCGTCCGGCACGTCGTCGGCCTCGTCGGCGTCGATCACCTCGATGCCGTGCCGGCGGGCCATCTCCAGCCGCTCCGGTACGAGGTCGACCGCGATCACGCGGTGCCCGCGGTGGCGGGCGATCCGGGCCGCCATCTGGCCGATCGCGCCGAGGCCGAGCACGGTGACCGTCCCGCCCTCGGGGATCCGCGCCCACTCGACGGCCTGCCGCGCGGTGGGCAGCACGTCCGACAGGTAGACGAACCGCTCGTCCGGCGGGCCCTCCGGCACCTTGATCGGCCCGAAGTGCGCCTGCGGGACGCGCAGGTACTCGGCCTGCCCGCCCGGCACCTGCCCGTACAGCCGCGTGTACCCGAACAGCGCCGCGCCCGAGCCCTGCTCGCGGACCTGCGTCGTCTCGCACTGCGCGTACAGCCGCCGCTCGCACATGTAGCAGCGGCCGCAGGAGATGTTGAACGGGATGACCACGCGGTCGCCCGGCTTGACGTGCTCGACGTCCGGGCCGGTCTCCTCCACGACGCCCATCGGCTCGTGGCCGAGGACGTCGCCCTCGGCGAGGAACGGCCCGAGCACTTCGTACAGGTGCAGGTCCGACCCGCAGATGCCGGACGAGGTGACCCTGATGATCGCGTCGTCCGGCTCCTTGAGCTGCGGGTCGGGCACGGTGTCGACGCGGACGTCGCGCTTGCCGTGCCAGGTGACGGCCTTCATCGTTGCTCCTCCTCGGACGCGGTGGCCCCGTCCCAGGCGGCCCTACCCCGCCGAACGCGGCGAAACGTCCGTCAGGGGCAGCGGTGGGCGCGCGCCGCGGCGCGGACGGCGGCGACCCGGGTGGCCCACAGGTGCGGCGCCGCGAGCCGGTACGCCTCCGGCCCGGGACCGGGCGGGAGGCGGAACCCGCGCGCGTCGCGGGCCTCCCAGCCGGTGCGCCGTCCGCGCAGGTCGAGGACGTGCGTGACCGTCCCGGCGGCGTGGCCGTCGTGGCGCAGATGCCAGCGGTGGGCGTCGCGGTCGGCGAGCGTGAACTGGTACAGCCGCCAGCCGGGACCGACGCGCTGCGCCAGGTCGAGCGTCACGAGGGGCCGGCCGTCCCGCCGCTCGCGGCTCCGCTGCCGCGCGGTTCCGGCCGGCGGGGAGCGGCGGACGGGACGGGCCGCGGGTCCGGGCCCGTAGTCGCGGACGAGCCGGGTCAGCTCGCGGGCGGCGTCGGCCAGGGCGCGCGCCGCCTCGGCGACCTCGCGTTCCCGCGGGTGCTCCCGGGGGTTCTCCCGGACGGGCCGGTCCAGGCCCGGTGTGCCCGCGTCCCGCGTCGCCCGGTCGCCGCGGGTCCGCGCGGCGCGCCTGCGCGCCGTGTCGAGCCGGTCGATGGCGCGGGCGGCCTCGTCGCGTGCGGCCGTGAGCCCGGCCGGAGTGTCGAGTTCGTCCTGGGGCACCGGGGGGCTCCTTCGCACGTGCCGTTCTCCAGCGCCTTTCCCGAACTTTCCGCTCTCTACCGCGCCGGTCGCCGCCGTCCGGCGGACGAGGTGCCGACTGACCGCGTCAATGCGGGGTAAAGCAGCTCCATGGACGACGGCCCCCTGCGACTCGGCGTGCTCGACATCGGCTCGAACTCGGCGCACCTGCGGGTCGCCGACCTCGACCCCGGGTACCCGCCCGCGGCGGTCCGGTCGGTGAAGAGCGCCGTGCGGCTGGCCGAGGCCACCGACCGGCACGGCGTCATCGGCCGGCCCGCCGTCGGGCGGCTCATCGGCGCGGTGCGCGAGTCGGTGGCCGCCGCCGCGGCCCTCGACGTGGTCGAACTCGTCCCGTACGCGACGTCCGCGCTGCGCGACGCCGCCAACCGCGACGATGTCGCCGCCGAGGTCCGCGCCGCCACGGGCGTCGAGCTCGGGTTCCTTACCGGCGAGCGGGAGGCGCGGCTGACGTTCCTCGCGGCCCGCCGCTGGTTCGGGTGGTCGGCGGGGCCGATGCTGCTCGCCGACATCGGCGGCGGCTCCATGGAGCTGGCCTACGGCGCCGGGTCCGAGCCGGAGATCGCGCTGTCGCTGCCGCTCGGCGCGGGCCGCCTCACCCGGCACCACCTGCCGCCGCGCCCGCCGGTGCGCAAGCGGACCTGCCGGGCGGTGCGCGAGCACGTCCGGTCGGTGCTCGGCGAGGCGGTCGCCGGGATCGCCGCGCGGCCGGCGCCGGCCCGCGCCGTGGCGACGTCCAAGACCTTCACCCAGCTCGCCCGGCTGTGCGGCGCGCCGAAGGCGAAGGCCGGCCCCTACCGGGAGCGCCGCCTCGACCGCCGCGAGCTGCACCGCTGGATCCCGCGGCTGGCGAAGCTGCCGGACGAGGAGCGGGCCCGGCTGCGCGGGGTCAAGGCGTCCCGCGCGCACCAGATCCTCGCCGGCGCGATCGTGGCCGAGGGCGTGATGGACGTCCTCGGCCTCGACCGGCTCGAGCTCTGCCCGTGGGCGCTGCGCGAGGGCGTCCTCCTGCACCGGCTGAGCGAGCTGGCGGGCGGGCGCGGTCCCGAGCTGTTCCCCGAGCGGCGGCCCATGACGCTGCGGGGAGCGTCGCTGCGCGCCGTCACCTGACCCCGGCGCGGGCCGGGGCCCGTGCCCGGCGCCCGGCGTTTGACCTGCGGCGCGGCGGGCAGTTCCGCGGCAGGACGGTCCATCACCGGGGGGAGCACGCCATGGCACTCGCCGACGCGCGGGAGATCGAGGAGCTGCTCGGGGACCTGCCGTTCCCGGCGGACAAGGAGCGGATCGTCGAGCACGCGCACAGCCGGAGGCCCGAGGGGGAGGCCGAGCACGCACTGCTGTCGCTGCCGCTCGGCACCTACGACAACGTGGCCGAGGTGGTGCGGTCGGTCCCGCTCGACCCGGACCCGGGGCGCACCCCGTCCGAGCGGGACCACCAGCGCCGGCACCACGAGAAGTCCGGCCTGAGCGAGCACGCGCGGCACGCCGAGCGGTCGCCCATCGAGGAGGAACTGGACCGCGGCGACGAGTGGTGACACCGCCCCCTTCCCCGCGTTTGAACGGGCCCTGCGCGGCAACTGGCCCGTTGGGCTCGGACGAGGGAGGGAGTGTCGTAGATGACGGCCGTGCAGGGGAGGGACGACACCAGCGTCGCCGACGCGCTCGCGCGCCACCGCAAGGGCACCAGGATCGCCCACATCTTCGCCACCACCGACCACAAGATGGTCGGCTACCTGTATCTCACGACCTCGTTCATGTTCTTCCTGGCGGCCGGGGTCATGGCCATGATCATGCGGGCCGAGCTGCTGGAGCCGGGCAAGCAGGTGGTGAGCAACCAGGCCTACAACGAGCTGTTCACCATGCACGGCACGATCATGCTGCTGCTGTTCGCGACCCCGACGTTCCTCGGGTTCGCCAACGTGATCGTCCCGCTGCAGATCGGCGCGCCGGACGTGGCCTTCCCCCGGATGAACGCGCTCACCTACTACCTGTTCCTGTTCGGCGGGCTCATCGTCCTCTCGGGGTTCATCGTGCCGGGCGGCGCGGCCGCCTTCGGCTGGTTCGGCTACTCGCCGCTGACCTCGCCGACGTACTCGCCGGGGCTGGGCGGCGACCTGTGGACCATGGGGCTGATCCTGTCGGGGTTCGGGACGATCCTGACCGCGGTCAACATCATCACCACGATCATCACGCTGCGCGCCCCCGGCATGGTGATGTTCCGGATGCCGATCTTCACCTGGAACGCGCTGCTGACCAGCCTCATGGTGATCATCGCCTTCCCGACCCTGACCGCGGCGCTGTTCGCGCTGGAGGCCGACCGCAAGCTGGGCGCCCACATCTACGACGCCGCGAACCACGGCGCCCTGCTCTGGCAGCACCTGTTCTGGTTCTTCGGGCATCCGGAGGTCTACATCGTCGCGGTCCCCTTCTTCGGGATCGTCACCGAGATCATCCCGGTGTTCTCCCGCAAGCCGCTGTTCGGCTACCTCGGCATGGTCGCGGCCACCATCGCGATCAGCGGGCTGTCGATGACGGTATGGGCGCACCACATGTTCGCCACCGGCGGTGTCCTGCTGCCGTTCTTCTCCATCACCTCCTTCATGATCGCCGTCCCGACCGGGATCAAGTTCTTCAACTGGGTCGGCACGATGTGGAAGGGGCAGCTGACGTTCGAGACGCCGATGCTGTTCTCGATCGGGTTCCTCGTCACGTTCCTGTTCGGCGGCCTGACCGGGGTCATCCTCGCGTCCCCGCCCCTGGACTTCCACGTCACCGACTCGTACTTCGTCGTGGCCCACTTCCACTACGTCCTCTTCGGCACCATCGTGTTCGCGACGTTCGGCGGTTTCTACTTCTGGTGGCCGAAGATGACGGGCCGGATGCTCGACGAGACCTGGGGAAAGATCCACTTCTGGACGCTGTTCGTCGGCTTCCACACGACGTTCCTGGTCCAGCACTGGCTGGGCGCCGAGGGCATGGCGCGCCGCTACGCCGACTACCCCGAGAAGTTCGCCACGCTGAACCTCGTCTCCTCGATCGGCGCGTTCATCCTCGGCGCGTCCACGTTCGCGTTCCTATGGAACGTCCTGCGCACCTGGCGGCGCGGAGAGAAGGTCGAGGTGGACGACCCGTGGGGCTTCGGCGGCTCGCTGGAGTGGGCGACGTCCTGCCCGCCCCCCCGGCACAACTTCACGGCCATGCCGCGGATCCGCTCCGTGCGCCCCGCGTTCGACCTGCGCTACCCGCCGATCGAGCCGCCGCAGGAGAAGGAGCCGGCGCTCCCGCCGCCCGAGTGACGCGGGGTGCGGGTCAGCCGCCGCCCTCGCCGTCCTGCGACGGCCGGCTGAGGTCGCCCTGGCCGCCGCCGTAGGACTCGGACTGGTAGTCGAGGTAGAAGCGGTTGCTGCGGGTCCGCACCTGCGTGCGGGCGCGGTCCGGGGTCGGCAGCGGGACGAGGTGGTTCGGGTACGGGGCGACCAGCTCGCCCGGCCGCCGGGTCCGCACGACGGCCTCCTGCTCCTGCGACGGCTGCTCGTGCCGCTCCTCGAACCCGCCCGCCGGGGTCAGCGAGATCAGGCCGCTCTCCACGCCCTCCTCGCGGATCCGCAGGTCGCGGCGCTGCAGGCTCAGGCAGACGCGCCGGGCGATGACGAACGCGCTGATCGGCGCGAGGAAGAAGCCGGCGCGGAAGATCCAGGTCGTCCAGAACAGCGGGATCTTGAAGGTGTCGGAGATGACGTCGTTGCCGCCCGCCGCGAGCAGGTTGCCGTACCAGGCGATGGCCGCGGCGCCGATCGCCGTCCGGGTCGCGGCGTTGCGCGGCCGGTCCAGCAGGTGGTGGACGCGCTCGTCGCCCGTGGCCCAGCGCTCCAGGAACGGGTACAGGGCGATGAGCGTGAAGAAGACCCCGGGCAGGATGACGGCGGGCAGCAGGACGCTCCACGCGATGGTGTGCCCCGCGACGGTCGTCGAGAGGCGCGGCATGATGCGCAGCGAGCCTTCGAGGAAGCCGACGTACCAGTCGGGCTGCGACCCTGTCGAGACCTGGTCCGTCTCGTACGGGCCGTACAGCCACACCGGGTTGATCTGGAGGAACGCCGCCATCCCGGCGAGGACGCCGAACGTGAACAGGAAGTAGGCGACGCTCTGCGTGGCGAAGTGCGGGAAGGTCTTCTCGCCGGACACCGACATCTCCCGCCGCCTGCTGCCCGGCCACTGGGTGTGCGTCTGGTGCCAGAGGATCATCAGGTGCACGATGATGAGCGCGATCAGGATCCCGGGGATGAGCAGGATGTGCACGGTGAACAGCCGTGGGATGAACTCCTCGCTCGACGGGAACTCGCCGCCGAAGACCCACAGGCTCACATACGTCCCGACGACGGGGATCGACAGCATGATGCCCTCGGCGATCCGCAGCCCGGTGCCGGACAGCAGGTCGTCCGGGAGGGAGTAGCCGGCGAACCCCTCGGCGAGCGCCAGCACGAACAGCGTGAAGCCGATCAGCCAGTTGATCTCCCGCGGCTTGCGGAACGCGCCGGTGAAGAAGATGCGCAGGAGGTGGACCGTGATCGCCGCGACGAAGACGTTCGCCGCCCAGTGGTGGATCTGCCGCATCAGCAGCCCGCCCCGGATGTCGAACGTGAGATGCAGCGTGGACGCGTACGCCTCGCTCATCTTCAGGCCCTTCAGCGGCGCGTACGAGCCGTCGTAGACCTCCACCACGCCGCTCGGCTTGAAGAACAGCGTGAGGAAGACACCGGTCAGCACCAGGATGACGAACGAGTAGAGCGCGATCTCGCCCAGCAGGAACGCCCAGTGGGTGGGGAACGCCTTCTTGATGTTCTCGGTCAGGAACGAGGTGGAGCCGAGCCGGTCGTTCACACCCCAGAAGACCTTCCGTACCCGCTCCTCGGCCTCCTCCCCGGCCTTCCTTCCCGCCCTGGCCCCGCCCTTGCGTCCCGCCATCGCGCTCTCTCCCGTGCCCGCGCCGTATTCCCGCAGGGCGGGTACCCGGGGCCGATCACGGCAAACGGTCGGGTGCGCGGGTCTGCCCGGCGGAGGTGAGGCGGTGCCGGACGATCTGGATGTCGGCCCGCAGCCGGTCGGCGGCGCCGGGGTCGCGCTCCAGGCCGCCGAGCCCGTCCTCGATCAGTTCGAGCTGGTCGGCGCGCAGCCGGGCGAGCATCCGGCGCGGCTCGCCGGCGGGCACGTCCCAGCGCTCCTTGCGGCGCCACTTGCGGAACGCCAGGACGTGCCCCTCGCCCGGGACCAGGACGCCCTTGGCCGTCTCCGCGTGCACCGTCCGGCGGAAGTGCGACAGGTAGTGCCGCCGCGAGAGCCGGTAGGCGGCGATCGCCGCGAGCAGGATCGGCGCGCCCTTCACCGGCAGCAGCAGCACCCCGGACAGGACGGGCGCGTCCCACCACGAGTGCAGCGCCATCGCCAGCAGCAGCGCGCCGGCCGCGGCGGCGAGGCCCGTCCGGCCCGCGCGCCCGAGCAGGCAGCCGAGCCCCGCGCCGGCGACCGCCGTCATCGCCCAGTGGCTCCACCACGCCCCGCCGACCACCCGGCTGCCGAAGGAGAAGAACGCGGCGCTGGCGTCCTGCGTGGCGCCCGTCAGCACGATCGTGTTGAGGACGTACAGGAAGTTCTCCGCGAACTGGAAGCCCAGCCCGGCGAGCGCGCCGTACCCCCACCCGTCGAGCGGCCCGCGCACCGCGGCCGGCGCCATCAGCGCCAGCACCGCGACGCCGAGCAGCTTCAGGATCTCCTCGTCGACCGGCGCGGCGATCGACGCGCCCCACACGGCGTTGAACCCCGGCCCCGCCGTCTTGCCGATGACCGCCTGGAACGCCGAGTTCGCGGGCAGCGCCATGCCGAACGCGGCGAGGCCACCCCAGGCCACCGCGACCAGCGCGTACCCGAGCGGATGCGACCGGACCGGGTGCAGCCGCCGCAGCACCCAGACGCCCACCGCGAGCGACGGCGCCAGCAGCGTGAACCCGACGATCGCGCCGACCGGGAACGCCGCGACGTGCGCGCCGATCCCGTGGAAGGCGATCCAGGCGCCGAGCAGGCACGCGGCCGCCCACAGCCAGAACGCCGGCCGCCGGGTCATCACGGGGCCGAGATCCGCAGGGTCCGCACGATGGCGCCGACCTCGGCGGCCAGCCTGCGGTAGGCGCCCGGCGGGCCCGACGCCGTCACGGTCGCGCCGAGCGTCCGCCGGGCGAACACGGTCGCCGTCCCGGCCCGCTCCGGCCCGGCGAGCCGACCGGTCAGCCCCGTCAGGCCGTGCGCGGTCGTGATCGGGACGGGCCGCGGGCCCAGCCGCGAGCGCCCCCCGGCGGCGACGATGCGGCCGAGGCCGTCCCACAGCCGCCGCGCGTCCAGCGGCGCCAGCGGCACGACGACGCGCACGTGCAGGCCCACACCGGAGTTGGACAGCTCCACGTTGCTCGCGAGCGAGGAGTCCGCCTTGTCGAGGACCCAGCCGGGAGACGGGACGGAGAACGTCACCGGGCGGACGCCGTCGCGTTCGGTCCCGACCGCGAGGACCGCCCCCGCGGCGAGCGGTTCCGCGCCGCTGCCGAGGGCCTTGTCCAGCAGCGGGAGCCCCGCGGCGAGGACCAGCAGCACAAGCGCCACGAGCCCCGTGCCCCACCATCTCACCCGCGCCACGTGACCCCCCGATGACGTGCGCTGCGGAAATGCCCCTTGACAACGGGACTAAACAAGATCAGCGCGCGTGGACCGCCCAGTGCGCGGGGCGTTCGACGGCCGCCGGCAACCGCGTGCCGGCGTCGCCCCGCGCCGAGTCCAGCTGCGCCTGGGTGAGGAAGAGGCAGCCGGTGAGGTCGGCGCCGCGCAGGTCGGCGTCCCGCAGGTCCGCCCCGATCAGGTCGGCCCGCCGCAGGTCCGCGCCGCGCAGGTCGGCCGCGATCAGGTACGCGCCGCGCAGGCAGGCGCCGCGCAGGTCGGCGCCCCGCAGCCGCGCCCCGATCAGGTCGGCGCCGCGCCGGTCCTCGCGGCGGCCGGGCACGTCGGCCCTGGCCAGCTCGCTCGCGCGCAGGAGCAGGGCGTTCACCCGTTCGCGCACCGCCGGGACGTCCACCGCGGTGAGCTCTCCGGGGCCGCCGCGGGTGAGGCGTTCGACGTCGTCGAACGCCCGCCGCAGATCCGCGCGGACGGGCCCGGCGGCCGGCAGCGCCACGGCCTCGTCCAGATACCAGAGCAGTTCGTGGAGCTGCCGCATCACGGGGAACACCTGGAACATCCGGCGGGCGGTGTCGGGGTCCGCGCGCCAGTCGCGGCCGGCGAAGGTCTGCTGCGACACCTTCTGGCCGGCGCCGAAGCAGTCGAAGACCGTGCAGCCCTGGAAACCGCGCTGCCGGAGTTCGGTGTGGACGCCGCAGCGGAAGTCGGCCAGGAGGTTGCGGCACGGCTCGCCCGCGTCCTTGTCCATCGCGAAGTCGGCCGACTTCGCGAACGGCAGCGCGACGCAGCACAGGCCGAAACAGCTCGCGCAGTCGGCCTTCAGGCCCGCCCTCTCCGACACCCCGCCCCCGTCCGTGGACAACGCCCCATTCTCGCCCCGCACCGCCCCTGCTCCGGACGGCCGGTGCGGACGGCGGTTGGGATAGAGTCCGGAAACGCCCATGACGACGCCCATGACCGAGTCCGCCATCGTCTCCAGGCTGCGCGCCGCCGGCTGCGTGTTCGCCGAGGACGAGGCGCGGCTGATCCTCGCCACCGCCCGCACGCCCGCCGACGCCTCCGCCATGGTGGACCGGCGCGCCGCCGGGCTGCCCCTCGAACACGTCCTCGGCTGGGCCGAGTTCTGCGGCCTGCGGATCGCCGTCGAACCGGGGGTGTTCGTGCCCCGGCGCCGCACCGAGTTCCTCGTCCGGCGGGCCGCCGCGCTCGTCCCGCCGCGCCCCGTCGTCGTCGACCTGTGCTGCGGCTCCGGCGCGCTGGGCGCCGCGCTCGTCACCGGGCTGGACGAGTACGCCCTGCACGCCGCCGACGTCGAGCCCGCCGCGGTGCGCTGCGCCCGCCGCAACATCGCGCCGCTCGGCGGCCACGCCCACGAGGGCGACCTGTTCGCGCCGCTCCCGGACGCGCTGCGCGGCCGGGTCGACGTGCTGCTCGCCAACGTCCCGTACGTGCCGACCGGCGACGTCGCGCTGATGCCCGCCGAGGCCCGCGACCACGAGCCGCGCGTCGCGCTCGACGGCGGCCCCGACGGCCTGGACGTCCTGCGCCGGGTCACGGCCGAGGCGGCGCGGTGGCTCGTTCCCGGCGGCCACCTGCTGTTCGAGACGAGCGAGCGGCAGCTCCCGGCCGCGGTCGCCGCCGTCGAGCGCGGCGGACTGGCCGCCGCGGTCGAGACGTCCGAGGAGTTCTACGCCACGGTCGTCATCGGGGCAAAGCCGGTGTAAAACCCGACGCGCGGGTACAGGTCGCCTAGGACGACCTGAAGGAGTGAAATCTCATGCGCCGCATCAGTGCAGCGCTCAGCGCCATCATCGGCACGATCGTCAGCATCGTGACCCTGCCCTTCCGGGTCCTGCAGCGGCTGCTGACCCCCTCGCGCAGGACCCGCACCCACCGGTAACGCGACCACGCGAGACCCGGCCGCCCCGGACCATTCCCCCTAAGGTCCGGGGCGGCCCGTGGTTCCGGACCAGGTCGTGCGGGTTCGGACCCTGCTCCGGCGGCCGTTCGTCACCGGCGCGCGCCGATCCGCGCGTGCCGCGTCGTCCAGGCGCGGGCCTGGTCGGTGAGGGTGATGCCGAGACCGGGGCGGGCCGGGACGTGCATGCGGCCGTCCTGAATCGTCAGCCTCTCGTTGAACAGCGGATCGAGCCAGTCGAAATGCTCCACCCACGGCTCGCTCGGATAGGCGGCGGCCAGATGCAGGTGGATCTCCATCGCGAAATGCGGCGCGAGCCGCAGGTGGTGGTGGTCGGCCAGCGCCGCGAGCCGGAGGAAATTGGTGATGCCGCCGATGCGCGGGGCGTCCGGCTGGATGATGTCGGCGGCGCGCCTGTCGATGAGCGCGCAGTGCTCGGCGACGCTGGTGAGCATCTCGCCGGTCGCGATCGGCGTGTCGAGCGCGGCGGCGAGCGCGGCGTGGCCCTCGGCGTCGTAGGCGTCGAGGGGCTCCTCGATCCAGGTGAGGCCGAACGACTCCAGGGCGCGGCCCATGCGCTGCGCGGCGGGCCGGTCCCACTGCTGGTTCGCGTCCACCATCAGCGGGAACGCGTCGCCGAGCCGCTCGCGGACGGCGGTGACGCGGCGCAGGTCCTCGGCGTGGTCGGGATGCCCCACCTTGATCTTGACGCCGCCGATGCCGGCGGCGGCGGACGCCGCCGCGTTGTCGAGCACCTCCTCCAGCGGCGCGTGCAGGAAGCCGCCCGAGGTGTTGTAGCAGCGGACGGAGTCGCGGTGCGCGCCGAGGAGCTTGGCGAGCGGCAGGCCCGCCCGCCTGGCCTTCAGGTCCCACAGCGCGATGTCGATCGCGGCGATCGCCTGCGTGGCGAGCCCGCTGCGGCCGACCGAGGCACCGGCCCACGCGAGCTTCGTCCAGATCTTCGCGATGTCGCTCGGGTCCTCGCCGATGAGGGCGGGCGCGATCTCGGCGGCGTGCGCGAACTGGCCGGGCCCGCCGGCGCGCTTGGAGTAGCCGAACCCGATGCCCGCGTGGCCCTCCTCGGTGCCGATCTCGGCGAACAGGAACACCACCTCGGTCATCGGCCGCTGCCGCCCGGTCAGCACCTTCGCGTCGCTGACCGGGACGGCGAGCGGCAGCGTGACCGACGAGAGCTCGATCCAGGCGACCCGGTCCAGGGTCGCCTCGCCGGCGGGGACCCCCGTCATCTCAGCGCGCCCGCTTCACGAGCTCGGCCAGATCGGCGGTCTCGGCCTCGGTGAGGTCGGTCAGCGGCGGGCGCACGGGGCCGGCGGGGTGGCCGGTGACCCGCAGGCCCGCCTTGATGATGCTCACCGCGTAGCCCTTCTTGCGGTTGCGGACGTCGCAGTACGGCAGGACGAACTCGGCGAGCCGCCGCGCCACCTCGTCCCGGTCCCGGTCGCGGACGGCGGCGTAGAACGCGAGCGCGAACTCCGGGACGAAGTTGAAGACCGCCGAGGAGTAGGTCGTGACGCCCATCTCCAGGTAGGGGAGCGCGAACGTCTCCGCCGTGGGCAGCCCGCCGATGTAGACGAGCCGGTCGCCGAGCCGCGACCTGATCCGCGTCATCAGCTCCAGGTCGCCGACGCCGTCCTTGAACCCGACCAGGTTGGGGCAGGTCTCGGCGAGCTCGGCGACCGTCGCGTCCTGGTAGACGGCGTTCGCGCGGCTGTAGACCGTCACGCCGAGCCGGGTCGCCGCGCAGACCGCGCGGACGTGCGCGGCCAGGCCGTCCTGCGACGCCTCGGTCAGGTAGGGCGGGAACAGCAGGACCCCGTCGGCGCCCGCCTCCTCGGCGTCCCGCGCCATCCGTGCGGCCTCCGCCGTCCCGTACCCGGCGGGCGCGATCACCGGCAGGCCGCCGGGCGCCTCGGCGACGGCCGCCCGCACCACCCGGCCGACCTCGTCCGGGGTGAGCGAGAAGAACTCGCCCGTGCCGCCCGCCGCGAACAGGCCGGCGACGCCGTACCCGCCGAGCCGGGCGATGTGCCGCCGGTAGCCGTCCTCGTCGAAGGACAGGTCGTCGTGGAAGTGGGTGACGGGGAACGACAGGAGCCCGGACCCGAGCCGCGTCGCGATCTCTTCGGGCGCAGTCTGCTTCATGCCCCGAGGCTAGGATGGCCGATTGATCCAGGTCCAACACGAAAAATGCATCCACTGATACCCGCAGGGAATCGATGTTCACGCTCACCCAGCTCACGAACTTCGTGGCCGTCGCCGAGGAACTGCACTTCGGCCGCGCCGCCGAGCGGCTCCGGATGACGCAGCCGCCGCTCAGCCGGCAGATCCAGCTGCTGGAGCACGAGCTGAAGGTGCGGCTGTTCGACCGGACGAACCGCTCGGTCCGCCTCACCCCGGCCGGGCGCGCCTTCCTGGTCGAGGCGCGCCGGCTGCTCCAGCAGGCCGACCACGCCGCGATGTCGGCCCGGCAGGTCTCGGCGGGGGAGGCTGGCAGCCTCACGCTCGGGTTCACCGCGGCGAGCGCCCACGCCACGCTCGGCCGGCTGCTGGAGGTGGCGCGGGCGGCGCTGCCGGACGTCGGGATCGTCCTGCGGGAGATGGTGACCAGGGACCAGGTGCGGGCCCTCGCCGAGGGCAGCCTCGACCTCGGGCTGGTGCGGCCGCCGGTCACCGACCCGGACCTCGCGGAGCGCCCGGCCGACCGCGAGGCGCTGCTCGCGGCGATCCCCGACGGGCATCCGCTGGCCGCGGGGGACGGGCCGCTCCCGCTGGCCGAGTTCGACGGGCGGCCGTTCATCATGTACTCGCCCGCCGAGGCCCGCTACTTCCACGAACTCGTGATCAGCCTGTTCCGGCAGGCCGGCGTCTCGCCGGTGTACGCCCAGTACCTCAGCCAGGTGCACAGCATCCTCGCCCTGGTCGGCTGCGGCTGGGGCGTCGCGCTGGTGCCCGCCGCCGCGTCCCGGCTCCGCTACGCGGGCCTGACGTTCCGGCCCGTGGACGTCCCCGGCCCGGATCCCGTCGAGCTGAGCCTGACCTGGCGCCGGAGCAACGACAACCCGGCGCTCGCCAAGCTGCTCCGGCACCTGTGACCCGCCTTGACCGGAGCGCGCGGCGTCACTTATTTTGTCGTTAAAATATTGGTCATCAAAGTATCCGGCGGCAGGTGGAGGGGACGATGAGCGACTATCCGGCGTATGCGCCGTCCGAGGAGCATGAGCTGCTGCGGCGTACGGTGCGTGAGCTGGCCGAGGCCAAGATCGCTCCTTTCGCGGCGGAGGTGGACGAG